>NZ_CP019562.1:1807500-1966910 GCF_001983955.1 Streptococcus oralis
TGGTCCTCCCAGATTCCGACGGGATTTCACGTGTCCCGCCGTACTCAGGATACTGCTAGGTACAAAGACTATTTTAAATACGAGGCTATTACTCTCTTTGGCTGATCTTCCCAAATCATTCTTCTATAATCTTTGAGTCCACATTGCAGTCCTACAACCCCGAAGAGTAAACTCTTCGGTTTGCCCTCCTGCCGTTTCGCTCGCCGCTACTAAGGCAATCGCTTTTGCTTTCTCTTCCTGCAGCTACTTAGATGTTTCAGTTCACTGCGTCTTCCTCCTCACATCCTTAACAGATGCGGGTAACAGGTAGTACCTGTTGGGTTCCCCCATTCGGAAATCCCTGGATCATCGCTTACTTACAGCTACCCAAGGCATATCGTCGTTTGTCACGTCCTTCTTCGGCTCCTAGTGCCAAGGCATCCACCGTGCGCCCTTATTAACTTAACCTTATTTTTTGACCTTTCAGTCATAAACTCTTTTAATACTACAGCGTTTCGGTTTATTTTCTTGTTACTATTTGATATAGATATTCAATTTTCAATGTGCATTACTTGGTGATCTCTCACCAATGGAGCCTAGCGGGATCGAACCGCTGACCTCCTGCGTGCAAAGCAGGCGCTCTCCCAGCTGAGCTAAGGCCCCACAAGACCTCTCAAGACTAAACAAGACCAATGTGCAGTTCCTTATCCTTAGAAAGGAGGTGATCCAGCCGCACCTTCCGATACGGCTACCTTGTTACGACTTCACCCCAATCATCTATCCCACCTTAGGCGGCTGGCTCCTAAAAGGTTACCTCACCGACTTCGGGTGTTACAAACTCTCGTGGTGTGACGGGCGGTGTGTACAAGGCCCGGGAACGTATTCACCGCGGCGTGCTGATCCGCGATTACTAGCGATTCCGACTTCATGTAGGCGAGTTGCAGCCTACAATCCGAACTGAGACTGGCTTTAAGAGATTAGCTTGCCGTCACCGGCTTGCGACTCGTTGTACCAGCCATTGTAGCACGTGTGTAGCCCAGGTCATAAGGGGCATGATGATTTGACGTCATCCCCACCTTCCTCCGGTTTATTACCGGCAGTCTCGCTAGAGTGCCCAACTGAATGATGGCAACTAACAATAGGGGTTGCGCTCGTTGCGGGACTTAACCCAACATCTCACGACACGAGCTGACGACAACCATGCACCACCTGTCACCTCTGTCCCGAAGGAAAACTCTATCTCTAGAGCGGTCAGAGGGATGTCAAGACCTGGTAAGGTTCTTCGCGTTGCTTCGAATTAAACCACATGCTCCACCGCTTGTGCGGGCCCCCGTCAATTCCTTTGAGTTTCAACCTTGCGGTCGTACTCCCCAGGCGGAGTGCTTAATGCGTTAGCTGCGGCACTAAACCCCGGAAAGGGTCTAACACCTAGCACTCATCGTTTACGGCGTGGACTACCAGGGTATCTAATCCTGTTTGCTCCCCACGCTTTCGAGCCTCAGCGTCAGTTACAAGCCAGAGAGCCGCTTTCGCCACCGGTGTTCCTCCATATATCTACGCATTTCACCGCTACACATGGAATTCCACTCTCCCCTCTTGCACTCAAGTTAAACAGTTTCCAAAGCGTACTATGGTTAAGCCACAGCCTTTAACTTCAGACTTATCTAACCGCCTGCGCTCGCTTTACGCCCAATAAATCCGGACAACGCTCGGGACCTACGTATTACCGCGGCTGCTGGCACGTAGTTAGCCGTCCCTTTCTGGTAAGATACCGTCACAGTGTGAACTTTCCACTCTCACACTCGTTCTTCTCTTACAACAGAGCTTTACGATCCGAAAACCTTCTTCACTCACGCGGCGTTGCTCGGTCAGACTTCCGTCCATTGCCGAAGATTCCCTACTGCTGCCTCCCGTAGGAGTCTGGGCCGTGTCTCAGTCCCAGTGTGGCCGATCACCCTCTCAGGTCGGCTATGTATCGTCGCCTTGGTGAGCCGTTACCTCACCAACTAGCTAATACAACGCAGGTCCATCTGGTAGTGATGCAATTGCACCTTTTAAGCAAATGTCATGCAACATCTACTCTTATGCGGTATTAGCTATCGTTTCCAATAGTTATCCCCCGCTACCAGGCAGGTTACCTACGCGTTACTCACCCGTTCGCAACTCATCCAGAGAAGCAAGCTCCTCCTTCAGCGTTCTACTTGCATGTATTAGGCACGCCGCCAGCGTTCGTCCTGAGCCAGGATCAAACTCTCATTAAAAGTTTGAGTTCTCACTCATTTCTGTCACTGACAGATTTATTGTTTTTTCATTGTTCAGTACTATAACCTCAGTTATAGTGCCCTGCACATTGGTTCGTCTTGTTCAGTTTTCAAAGGTCTTTGTCACTCATTCTCTCTCAAGCGACAACTATATTAGTATATCACAGCTACCTGTCTCTGTCAACAGATTTTTTAAACTTTTTTCAAGTTTTTTTAACCGCAATACACCATAGTCCGTACGGGATTCGAACCCGTGTTACCGCCGTGAAAAGGCGGTGTCTTAACCCCTTGACCAACGGACCTGAGCTTTTCAACTCTTTCTATTATACCTACTTTTTTACCTTTGTCAAGGACTTTTTTCCTCTTTACCGAAATTCTGAAAAGATAGGGGAAAGAGCCAGTTAAACTGACTCCTTCTATTTATCTTGCCAATTGGTCGCGCGTTCCTCTCCCCACCAGTAAGGGATCAATTCGGCAGCCTTAATTGTTTCTCTTGTTTCGTAGTCCACCATGAACTCTGCTTCTTTATTTTCAGTATTCAATTCTAAGAGAAATTCTCTGCAAGCGCCACAGGGCATGCCTGATCCTTCGCCGTAGGGAGGTTTGTCTCGAAAGGCGAGGATTTTCTTAACTTTAGTTTGTCCTGAAAATTGATACATATTGAAGAGAGCCGCTCGTTCTGCACAGAGATGAAAAACACCACAAGTGCCCTCCATACAAAATCCTGTGAAGATCTGACCATCTTCTGCTTCTACCGCAGCAACAACATGGTTAGCATAAACAAAGTCAGAAACTTCATGGGGATTGTATAAAGTTCGTGCTTCTTCATACATTTTTTCCCATGCATCCATCAGAAGTCCTTTTTATTTAGAAATCTCTTTCAGCATGTTTTCAATATGCTGGATTGACTTTTCACGTCCGAGTAAGAAAATGGTGTCTGGTAATTCTGGTCCATGCATTTCACCTGAAACGGCAATACGAATCGGCATGAAGAGGTTTTTCCCTTTGATACCTGTTTCTTTTTGAACTGCTTTGATTTGTGGGAAGATGTTTTCTGTCACAAATTCTTCATCTGTCATCGCTTCTAGTTTCGCTTTGAAAGCTTCTAGAACAACCGGAACGGTTTCTCCTGCCATGACCTCGCGCTCAGCGTCTGTCAACTCTGGGAAATCTGAGAAGAAAAGATCTGTCAGCGGAACAATCTCATCAACTGACTTCATCTGTGGCTTGTAGAGTTCTACCATTTTTTCAGACTTGTCAGTCAAACGCCCTGCTTCTTCTAAGTAAGGTTTGGCCATTTCAAAGATAGTAGCTAGATCGGCTCTCTTGATGTAGTCGTTGCTCATCCAGTCTAGTTTCTTCTGATCGAAGGCAGCTGGTGACTTGCTTAGACGATTTTCATCAAAGAGTTTAATCAATTCCTCACGAGAGAAGATTTCATCTTCCCCACCTGGATTCCAACCAAGAAGGGCGATAAAGTTAAAGACGGCTTCTGGCAAATAGCCTTTTTTACGGTAGTCTTCGATAAACTGAAGGGTATTGGTATCACGTTTAGACAATTTTTTACCCGTTTCAGAGTTGATAATCAAAGTCATGTGACCGAACTCTGGAGCTTCCCAACCAAGAGCCTCATAAACCATAAGCTGTTTGGGTGTGTTGGCGATGTGGTCATCTCCACGGATAACATGAGAGATTTGCATGTCGTGGTCATCGATGACAACGGCAAAGTTGTAAGTTGGGTAACCATCTTTCTTTTGAATCACCCAGTCACCACCGATGTTGCCACCTTCAAACTCGATATCACCTTTGACCATATCATGCCATTTGTAGATACCAGACTCATTGACAGCCAAACGGACAGTTGGGATGATACCAGCTGCTTCACGTTCTGCGATGTAAACTGCTTTTTCCTCTTCACTCATGCCAAGATATTCATTGATGTAACGTGGTGTTTCACCTGCTGCTTCTTGGCGTTCGCGTTCAGCTGCCAACTCTTCTTCTGTGACGTAAGATTTGTAGGCTTTTCCTTCAGCTAGCAATTGGTCGATGTATTTTTGATACAAGTCCAAACGCTCAGACTGGCGGTAGTTTGCATGAGTTTCTGGACTCTCATCCCAATCCATACCCAACCAGCGAAGATTTTCAAGCTGTGAACGTTCTCCATCCTCAACATGGCGTTTACGGTCAGTATCTTCGATACGAATGATAAAAGTTCCACCATGATGGCGTGCGTAAAGGTAGTTAAACAATGCTGTACGGGCATTTCCGATGTGTAGTAGTCCTGTTGGACTTGGTGCGTAGCGTACGCGGATATCTTTTGACATAGTTTCTCCTATAAAGTCTCTAGGCGTCTGCCTTTTTGCTTTCTATATTATATCACAAGTCTCGTCTGAGTCCAATGTCTAGAAATAAAGAGAGTAAAAAGAGTGGGCAAACCACTCTTTTCTTCTATTATAGACGTGCGTTAAGCTCTTTGCTCAATTCTTCAAATCCTGGTTTTCCAAGAAGGGCAAACATGTTACGTTTGTAAGCTTCAACACCTGGTTGGTCAAATGGGTTGATGGCATTCAAGTAACCTGAAAGGGCAATTGCCAATTCGAAGAAGTAGATAGTATAACCAAGAGTGAAAGCGTCTTGCTCTGGAAGAGTTACGTACATGTTTGGCACATCACCGTCAGTGTGGGCAAGAAGAACACCGTCAGTCGCTTTTTTGTTTACAAAGTCAACGTCTTTTCCTTGAAGGTAACCAAGTCCGTCAAGATCTTCTTCCAAGCTAGGGATAATCACGTTCTTGCGTGGCTTGTCAACACGGACAACTGTTTCGAACATGATACGAGTTCCTTCTTGGATAAATTGACCCAATGAGTGTAAGTCAGTTGAGAAGTTAGCTGAAGTTGGGTAAATACCTTTTTGGTCTTTCCCTTCTGACTCACCAGCCAATTGTTTCCACCATTCTGAGAAGTATTGAAGTGATGGTTCGTAGTTTACCAAGATTTCAGTTGCATAGCCTTTGCGGTAAAGGATGTTACGAACCGCTGCGTATTGGTAAGCTTCATTTTCAGAAAGTTTATCTGAAGTGTAGTCTTTACGAGCTGCATTCGCACCTTCCATAAGGGCTTTGATGTCTGCGCCTGATGCTGCGATTGGAAGTAAACCAACTGCGGTCAATACTGAGAAGCGTCCACCGATGTCATCTGGAACAACAAATGTTTCCCAACCGTTGGCATCTGCTTCAACCTTAACAGCACCTTTTTGGCGGTCAGTTGTAGCATAAATACGTTTGTTAGCTTCTTCTTGTCCGTATTTCTTAACCAAGAGTTCTTTGAAGACACGGAAAGCGATCGCTGGTTCTGTTGTTGTACCTGATTTAGAAATCACGTTTACTGAGAAGTCTTTGTCAGCTACGTACTCTACCAAGTCAGCAAGGTAAGTAGATGAGATTGAGTTTCCTGCGTAAAGGATTTGTGGAGCTTTGCGTTCTTCTTTTGTTTGCAAGTTCGCAAAGTGGTGGTTCAAGAAGTCAATGGCTGCTTTCGCTCCAAGGTAAGATCCACCGATACCGATCACAACCAAAACATCGCTGTCTGATTTGATTTGCTCAGCAGCTTTCAAGATGCGGTCGAATTCTTCGCGGTCGTAGTTCTCAGGAAGGTCCAACCAACCCAAAAAGTCGCTACCAGCACCAGTTCCTTTACGAATCAATTCGTCTGCAGCTGTTACTTGTGCTTGCATGTATTCCACTTCATGTGGAGCAACAAATTTGTCTAAAACTTTTGAATAATCGAATTTAATATGTGACATGATAATCCTCCAATATTTCTTCTTTTCTATCATAACGCTTACCTTCGATTTTTTCAAGCTTTTTTATTGAATTTGCCCAATTTTTATCATAATTCAAACGTTTGCATAAAAATGCTAAAATATAAAAAATCTGAAAGGACGAATAAAAACGGCTAGAGACTCTAACCGTTACAATTCATTTAATAAATACTCAAACAGTTCTAAATTGCCGTCTTCTTCATTGACCAGAAACTCTGGGTGCCACTGCAAACCAATGATACGATGCTCGTCGATAGACTCAATCGCTTCCACCGTCTGGTCGCGAGGATCTACAGCCGTCACACGGAAATTAGGTGCTAGGTCTTTGATACTTTGTCGATGGACTGAGTTGACTTGGCTTTCTTTGCCGAACAACTTAGCAACCACGCTTCCTTCTACTGTTTCAATAGAATGAGATGTTCCAAAAGGCAAACCTTGCCAATGCCCCTCAATTTCTTGGTAGAGAGTACCGCCAAAAGCAACATTGACCAGCTGAACACCACGGCAGATTGCTAAAATGGGCTTATCCTGGCGAAGAGCTTCTTTCAAGAGTGCCAGCTCAAACTCATCACGCACTAGGTTGTAATCATCGCTCTCGATGGTTTTTTTCTCCCCATAAAACTGAGGATGGACATTTTGCCCACCTGTCAAGATGAGTTTGTCGATCATTTCCACATAATCGCGAACAATGGACTCATCCCCTACAGGAATCACTAAAGGAAGACCACCGACTTGACGAATGCTCTCTGCAAATTTACAGGATACAGATGAGTGGATGTTTTTCCCTTCTGCATCTACAGGACATAGGTTTGCAGCAACTCCTACAACCGTTCTAGCCATGATGTGTCTCCTTTCGATTTTCTTGCGACAGTCTTATCTTATCACTCCAACCCTTTTCTGTCTAATATGTTTTTTAAAAGACCGCGATAAGTATTTTTTATGGATAAGAAAAAGCTGTCCAATGAGGACAACTTCTTTTTTATTCGAAGACAAATTGGTTGTGATACAGTTCTGAGTAGAAACCGCCGAGTTTGAGCAACTCGTGATGATTTCCACGTTCAATGACCTCTCCATCTTTGAGGACAATAATCTGATCGGCATTGAGGATGGTCTTGAGACGATGGGCAATGACAAAACTGGTTCGACCTGCTACTACTGCCTCCATAGCATGTTGAATCTTGCTTTCTGTTACGGTATCGACATTGGAAGTCGCTTCATCTAAGATTAGGACTTGAGGATCTGTCATCAAGGTTCGAGCAATGGAAATCAATTGTTTCTGCCCAGTCGAGAAGATATTTTGCTCATCATCAATAAGGGTATCATACTTGTCAGGCAAGCTTACGATATAGTCATGAATATGAGTTGCCTTGGCAGCTGCTTCGACCATTTCCTGACTGGCATCTGGCACACCAAAGCGGATATTGTCTCGGATTGTTCCGCTAAATAAGACCGAATCCTGCAAGACAATACCGACCTTACTCCGCAGGCTGTCCAAGTCGTAGTCACGGATGTCTTTGCCATCAAAGCAAATGCTGCCTGCATCCACATCGTAGAAACGATTGATGAGGTTCATGATGGTCGTTTTCCCTGAACCAGTCGGGCCGACAACTGCTATCATCTGCCCCTTAGGAGCTGAAATGCTAACATCTTTCAAGATCGGCTTGTCTGGCACATAAGAGAAATCAATGTGATTGATTTCAACACCTTCTCGCAATTCCTTAAAGGCAGGCGCATTTTGCGGACGGATCTCTTCTTCTGCATCGAACATTTCTTGGATACGATCCGCTCCGGTAAAGGCCAACTGGAGGCTCCCCCAACTCGCAGCCACCTGGATAATCGGCTGGTAGTACTGCTGAGAAAATTGGGTAAACATGACAATCAAACCTAGGGCTGTCGTTGTTTCGATACTTGGATCGTTCAGCAAGACAGCCGAACCTGCAAAAATGACGATGGCCGTATTGACCAAGCTCATCCCATTCATAACTGGAAAGAGGATGCCTGAGAACATTCTCCCTTTAAAAGTTGCCTTGCGCACGCGCTCATTTTGCTCCACAAAGCCTGCTACGATGTCGTCTTGAATTCCTTGTACGATAACAGCTTTCTGACCTGAAATACTTTCGTCCATGTAGGCGTTGAGTTTCCCAACCTCTTTTTGCTGGAGATTGGTGTACTTGCGGGCCATTTTCACGATGAAAACCAACATGAGAAAGGCCACTGGGGTACTGGCTACTGTTATCAGGGCTAGCGTCACATTTCTTGAAAACATGACAAAAATCAAACCGATGTAAAGAGCAATATTGCTCATGACCTGAACTAGGCTTTCATTGAAGGCTTGAAGGATGTTATCCAAGTCACTTGTGAAGCGAGAGAGGATGTCACCATCCTGATGGCGATCAAAGAAAGAAACCGTCAAACAGGAAAGTTTGCCAAAGAGGCCCTTTCGCATCTCATTTGTTGACTCAGCAATCACACGAGTCATAAAGGTCATGTAAATCAAACTGGATACTACTAGGGCGAGGACAACCAGAGCTAGATTCAGCATCAGAGCCGATAAACTCTGCCAGGCTAGGTCGGAAGTTCCATTTTGATAAGCTAGAACTAGGTTAGCTAGCTCTGTTACTGCTTGACCTGAAAAAACTGGAAAGAGGGCTTGGGCAATCGTCGCAACTGCAACCATCAGAATCACAATGACAAAGGAGAACTTGTAAACTTTAAAATAATTCCAGAAAAATCGAACGGTTTTCATTTTATTCCTCCTTTCCCTTTTGTGTTTCGTAGATTTCGCGGTAGACAGCATTGTTAGCTACCAAGTCTGCATGCCGTCCTTCTCCAATCAATCGCCCTTGGTCCAAGACTAAAATCTTGTCTGCATGGACGACTGAACTGATTTTTTGAGCGATGATAATGGTTGTTGTCCCTTTTAGGTCTTTGTTCAAAGCCTCCTGCACGAGTCTCTCTGACTTGGCATCCAAGGCCGAAGTCGAATCGTCAAAAATCAGGATACGGGGATTGCTGACAATCCCACGGGCAATGGACATCCGTTGCTTTTGTCCACCAGAAAAGTTGGTGCCACGTTCTTCGACCTGACTCTCAAATTTGTTTTCCATGCGTCCGATAAATTCACTGGCTTGGGCAATCCGTGCCGCACGTTCCAGTTCGGATACGCTGGCATTGCCTTTTCCTTGACGAAGATTATCTGCAATAGTCCCGCTAAAGAGAATAGCACGTTGCAAGACAATGGAAACTGTTTTACGCAAAGTTCCCTCGCTAACGTCTCGAATATCCTTGCCACCAATCTTGATAGATCCCTCCTGTGGATCAAACAGTCGTGGAATTAACTGAGCTAGAGTGGACTTCCCTGCTCCAGTAGCCCCAACCACACCCACCATCTGACCAGGCGCAACATCAAAGGTTACATTCTTCAGCATAGGCTCATCATCATTAGGATAGGTGAAGGTCACATTTTCAAAAGAGAGACTTCCTTCTAACTCTTCATCTGGGAGATCTTTAAAGATCATTGCTGGCTCGGTATCTAGAATTTCGCGGATACGACGCAAGGAAATCATGGCACGGCTGACAGAATTTCCTAAAAATCCAACCATGATAATAGTAAAGATAATCTGGCTGAGATAGTTGACAAAGGAAGCAATCGAGCCCACAACAGATGGATCTGACTGAGCCATTCCGGCCACCAGCCAGATAGAGAGGAAGACTGCCCCATAACCGACTAGCATCATAACAGGTTCTATAACTGAGAAGGCATAACCAATATAAAGATTTTGGCCGAGAAGTTCGTCAGAAACCTCGGTAAATTTGTCAAATTGTGCTTTTTCTTGTACAAAGGATTTGACCACGCGCACACCACGTAGATTTTCTTTGGCGATAGCATTGATCCGTTCAAGAAGGGTTTGAAACTTAGCAAATCGTGGTCCCATCATCCCCATCATGATGGCTGTAAGTGCAAAGATTAGGAGCACCATGAGGACAATCACCCACCAAAGTGACGGGAGAGTGTGGACCGCCAAGATAAAGGAACCGATAAAGAGAAGAGGGAGACGGAAGAGGATTTGAAAAGCCATCATCACCACATTCTGAATTTGGTTGATATCATTGGTCATACGGACGACAAGGTTGCCGGCATTAAACTGCTCGATATTGGCATAAGAAAAAGTCTGGATCTTGCGAAAGGCGTCTTCCCGAAGGTCCGAAGACACTCCTTGAGCAATGTAGGCTGCAAGCGTTACATTGACCCCACCTGCAACCAGACCGACTAGGGCTACTCCTATCAGCCAAGCGCCAATACTATAAATAGCCTCATTTTGTCCGGCCAACAAAGCCTCTAACACCTCTTGCAAATAGCGCGGTTGCAAGAGCGAACTCGCAACCATCAAGCCTGTCATCATTAGGGATGCCAAGGCTTGCCATTTATAGGTTTTTATTTTTTTAATGAGCATATTTCCTCCTAATAAAATAGATAAAGGGAGCGACATCTTGCGTCAGCTCCTTCTCATTCGTTCATATTGATGCTATTCTAGCAAAAAAGAGGCATCTTGTCAAAGAAGTCTCATTATTATAAATTAGTACGCTTTCATCTACAGGTGATGCATGAAAAGGCTTTTTATGGTAAAATGAAAGGAAGAACTCTTACAAGGAGGAAAAGATGAAGAAACAAACCATCGCTGTCTTGGGTCCTGGTTCTTGGGGAACTGCCCTTTCGCAGGTCCTAAACGACAATGGACACGAGGTTCGAATTTGGGGAAATATTTCTGACCAAATTGATGAAATCAATAACCAGCATACAAACAAACGCTACTTTAAAGATATTCTACTCGACGAAAAAATTAAAGCCTATCATGACTTAGAAGAAACACTAAAGGATGTGGATGCTGTTTTATTTGTAGTCCCAACAAAAGTAACGAGACTGGTTGCCCAACAAGTAGCAAAGGTGCTCGATCACAAGGTTGTCATCATGCATGCCTCCAAAGGCTTGGAACCAGATAGCCACAAACGTCTATCAACTATTCTTGAAGAGGAAATTCCAGCTGACCTCCGTAGTGAAGTCGTTGTTGTCTCAGGACCTAGCCATGCTGAGGAAACGATTGTACGCGATATTACCTTGATTACCGCAGCCTCTAAAGACCTTGAAACTGCTCAGTACGTCCAAAATCTCTTTAGCAATCACTACTTCCGTCTCTATACTAATACGGATGTTATCGGAGTTGAAACCGCTGGTGCTCTCAAAAACATCATCGCAGTTGGCGCTGGAGCACTACATGGTCTAGGCTTTGGCGACAATGCCAAGGCGGCTATCATTGCTCGTGGCTTAGCTGAAATCACCCGTCTAGGGGTCGCTCTTGGAGCTAACCCTCTGACTTATAGCGGGCTTTCTGGAGTTGGGGATTTGATCGTAACGGGAACATCTGTCCACTCTCGTAACTGGAGGGCAGGTGATGCTCTCGGTCGTGGAGAATCCCTCGCAGACATCGAAGCAAACATGGGCATGGTCATTGAAGGCATTTCAACAACTCGAGCAGCTTACGAACTGGCTCAGGAATTGGGTGTCTACATGCCAATCACACAGGCTATTTACCGAGTTATCTACGAAGGTGTCAATATCAAAGAAGCAATCACTGACATCATGAACAATGAATTTAAAGCAGAAAACGAATGGTCATAGACCCTTATAGAAAGGAACATCATGAAACAAAAAGTCAGAAAAGCAGTCATCCCTGCCGCTGGATTGGGAACCCGTTTCCTCCCAGCAACTAAGGCCTTGGCCAAGGAAATGTTGCCAATCGTAGACAAGCCAACTATCCAGTTTATCGTTGAAGAAGCCCTCAAGTCTGGCATCGAAGATATCTTGGTTGTTACGGGTAAGTCAAAACGTTCTATTGAGGACCACTTCGATTCAAACTTCGAATTGGAATACAACCTCAAAGAAAAAGGGAAAACAGATCTTTTGAAGCTGGTTGATGAGACAACTGGTATGCGCCTGCATTTTATCCGCCAAACGCATCCACGTGGTCTCGGAGATGCTGTCTTGCAAGCCAAAGCTTTCGTCGGAAATGAACCTTTTGTCGTTATGCTTGGTGATGACTTGATGGATATCACGGACGAAAAGGCTGTTCCACTTACCAAACAACTCATGGATGACTACGAGCGTACTCACGCGTCTACTATCGCTGTTATGCCAGTCCCTCATGACGAAGTATCTGCCTATGGGGTTATTGCTCCGCAAGGCGAAGGAAAAGACGGCCTTTACAGCGTTGAAACCTTCGTTGAAAAACCAGCGCCAGAGGATGCTCCTAGCGACCTTGCTATCATCGGACGCTACCTCCTCACTCCTGAAATTTTCCAAATCCTCGAAAACCAAGCTCCAGGTGCAGGAAATGAAATTCAGCTGACAGATGCAATCGATACCCTCAATAAAACACAACGTGTATTTGCTCGTGAGTTCAAAGGGGCTCGTTACGATGTCGGAGACAAGTTTGGCTTTATGAAAACCTCCATCGACTACGCTCTCAAACACCCACAGGTCAAAGACGACTTGAAAGACTATCTCATCCAACTTGGGAAAGAGCTAGCTGAGGGGGAATAGAAGAAAAACAAGGCTCTTAAAGAAGGGCTTTGTTTTTGTGTTGAAGTTTGCAATAAAAAAAGCCATCTTTGCAGATGACTTATTAGCAACCGAGTCGGTGCTCACTTTTTCAAGTTGTGCACGGACAAAGCCTTATTTTAACTTGCTGTGTTGTTTCGAATGGTTCCAAAACTTTTTTGTATAATATAACAGAATATTTTAAAAATGAAGGGGGTTTCTATGGAGATTGATGTGTTTTTTGATTATTATTTAAAATCACTTAGGTTTTATTTTGGTGATAGGTGTAAGGATATTGGATTTATAAAGTTTTTCAAAGATGAAAACAATAGTTTTATTGCCATAGAGGATTATGTTTTAGAAGCATTAGTAATATTGTCAAATATTTTGAGTAAGGAGAGGATTGTGTTTTCTTGTGGATTTATTCATAGCAAGGGGGTAGTTACTGGAGTAGAAGTATGCATGAATGTATTAGAGTTAGAAAGATTAAATAATTTGTATAAGATATAGTTTTGGAGAATATTAAAAAAACATTAGGTAAACTGTCTATGTAGGATGTGCGGAGTTGATAGTATCAATATTTCCTAGTTATAGAGCTGTGTTGTTTCGAATGGTTCCAATCTACACAAAAAGCTACTCATTTTTGAGTAGCTTTTTAACTATCCCCCCTACACATAACTCATTCCCTTATAGCAAAGGAAAACGGCTAGTGCAATAAAAAGTACAGTTGCTCCGATTCGCTGGCTGGTACTGTACATCCTTCTCTCCCATTTGACTGGAAAGATGACTGCTAGAAAGGCACCGCCTACTGCACCTCCGATATGGCCTGCTAGGCTGATTCCTGGAATCAGAACACTTCCAATGATATTTATCACGAAAAGTGTCAGATAGGATTGCCCCAACTGCTGGATATAGGGGTTGCGAGTTGCGTAACGCAAGACGATAATCGCAGCAAATAGTCCGTAAAGAGAAGTGGACGCTCCTGCTGCTACAACTTTCGGCGTGAAAGCAAAAACAAAGAGATTGCCCATCATTCCTGATAAGAGATAGAGAAAGAAGAATTGCTTAGAACCGAAAATCTCCTCCACCTGTCGTCCAAGAAAGTAGAGTGAAATCATATTGACAATGAAATGTTCCCAACCGATATGTACAAATATAGCCGAAAAAAGGCGCCATATCTGCTCGGGAAACAAACGAATGATCGGTCCATACATGGCTCCAAACTGAAGTAAGGTATCTGCTCGTTCAAAATTTAAACCTGTAAGAACCAACATCAAGAGAAATACCAATGCTGTTACTAGGAGGAAGAAACTAGTCACAGGATAACGTTTATCAAAGATTTCCTTCATAGATTAGCACCTCCTGGACGGGAATATCATGGTTTTCCGAGTTAAACTCCTGAACTTGACAAGGATAGATTGTACTCAGGCTCTGCCCAGCAAAATGTTCCAGATAGCGGTCGTAGTAGCCTCCACCATATCCGATCCGATAGCCCTCTGTTGTAAAAGCCAAACCCGGAACATGAATTAAATCAATCTGAGACGGTTCCACCACTTCCAAGTCTCCTTGCGGTTCCAGTAAACCAAAGGAAGTTTTTACCAACTGTTGCGGATCATAGACCACAAACTCCATTCGTCCCTTGGGATAGGTTTTGGGTATCAGAACCTTTTTGCCGTCCTTCAGCGCCCGCTCAATCAGTTCTTGCGTTTGAAATTCATGAGTGAAGGAGAGATAGGTTGCGATAGTCTTGGCTTCTTGGTAAAAAGGGTGTTGTAAGAAACGCTCAGTTAAAACTCGATCCATAGCATGTTTTTGCTCCTGAGATAAAGCCTTCATTTCTTGCAAAATTTTCTTGCGTAGTTCTGCTTTCATAGACAACTCCTCTACTCTGCTGCCTTCTTTTTCAAGAAACTAGAGACCGCATCTACCCCAATGGCTAAGGCTTCTTCCTTAGGGCTCATCTGAGGGTGATGAAGGGCGTAGGGACTATCGATACCTAGCCAGAACATAACGCCATCTACCTTCGAAAGGAGATAGCCAAAGTCCTCACCTGTCATAGCAGGCTCGATATCAATCAACTCAATTCCCTCTTTCTCTTCAAAAAAGTCCATCAGTTCACGCGCCAAGGCTAGATTGTTCTCAACAGGTAGGTAGCCCCCTTGTTTAAGTTCGATTTCGACTTCCATCCCAAAGGATGCTGCAACACCTTCTGCTACTGTCTTGACTCTTTTTTGTACTAGTAGACTCATGTCCTGAGTCAAAGCGCGAATGGTTCCATGTAAAAAGGCTGTGTCTGTGATGACATTATTCGCAACACCAGCTTGGAAAACACCAAAGGTCACCACTGCTCCCTCGATGGGGTTAACATTGCGGCTAACCACTGACTGCACCTGAGTGATAAAATAGCTAGCAGCCACCAAAGCATCATTGGCCTCATGTGGAAAAGCAGCGTGTCCACCTTTTCCTTTGAAACGAATCTTCACTTCACAAGTCCCTGCAAAGAGCGTGTGTGTATTGGTCGCAATCTGACCAACTTTCAAATCCGGACGAACATGAAGGCCATAGAACTGGTCTGGTAGCCAGTCCCCAAAAGCGCCGTCCTCATACATGAGCATACCACCAGCTTCATTTTCTTCAGCAGGTTGAAACAGAAAAAGCAGATTATTCTTGGGTTGCTCCTCAAGAGCACGCTCTAAACAGCCCAAGGCAATGGTCATGTGGAAATCATGTCCGCAAGCATGCATACGACCTTGATGTTGGGAAGAAAAAGGAAGGCCTGTTTGTTCAAGGATAGGGAGGCCATCAATGTCTGTTCGCCAACCAATAGTCCGCTTCGGCTGGCTTCCCTGCAAATAGACCAAAATCCCTGTCCGCCAAGTACGGACTTGAACAAAGTCCTTACCCGCAGTCAATTTTTCAATCACATCCAGCAAATAAGCATGAGTCTTGAACTCTTCTAAGCCAATCTCTGGAATCTGGTGCAAATCTCGTCGAGTCTGAATCAAATCTAACATCTATCGATCCTCCTTTTGATAGAAGAAAGAGGCTGGAAGAAGTATCCGCCTCTTTTTATTTTTACAAGGTACGAAGCGCATCTTCTAGCGCTGTTTTTTGTTGGGTTTGGCTGTCGATTTCTTTGATGATACGAGCCGGAACGCCTGCTACCACAACATTTTCTGGGACATCTTGAGTCACGATAGCTCCTGCAGCGACAACTGAACCACTACCGATTTGGACACCTTCGATGACCACTGCATTGGCTCCGATAAGAACATTGTCCCCGACACGGACTGGATCGGCACTAGCTGGCTCAATCACACCTGCTAAAACTGCCCCTGCACCAACGTGGCTATTCTTCCCAACGATGGCACGACCACCAAGGATAGCACCCATATCAATCATGGTTCCTGCACCGATTTCTGCTCCGATATTGATGACAGCTCCCATCATAATGACAGCATTGTCACCAATTTCCACTTGGTCACGGATAATAGCACCTGGTTCGATACGAGCGTTGATATCACGCTTGTCTAGCAAGGGAACTGCCGAATTACGAGCATCTTGCTCGACAACATAATCTTGATTTTCTACCAAGCCTTCGAGAAGCGGAGCGATATCCTTCCAATCTCCAAAAAGAACATTGCCTAGTTTGACAACAGAGCTAGGAACAGCAGACGCTAGTTGTCCTTCAAAGGTTACTTTGACACTGGTTTTCTTCTCTGCATTGGCGATAAATTGGATGATTTCTTGGGCATTCATTTTTGTGGCAGTCATAGGCGCCTCCTGGTTCATTATAATGATACCTATTCTACCAAAAAAGACTTCAAATTTGAAGCCTAAACTATCAAATAATCATCTTTACTGGGCTTGTTTTGCTTCTTCTACAGATAAGAAAATCATCGGAACGATAATCAATGCCATAGCTAAAGCCAAAAAACCATCCATGACCGATCCCAGAAAAAGAACACTTAATAAAGCTGAAGAGAGCGGTTCACTAGCACTCACCACTGATACAACCAGCGGGGAAACGAGTGACACAGCCTTCATAGATAGGAAGAAGGCAAAAGCAGTACCAAACACGGCAATCGTCAGACAAATCAGCACACTTACCAGATCCACTTGAAAACTTATCTGATAAATAGGGTAAAGGAAATTACTAAAGAGACCTGCCAGAATCATCCCCCAACCAACAGTCGGAACAAATCCGTAGCGCCGTGCAAAGCGTTGAGGAAGGATAACATTAAACATGACCCCTACTGCACTGAGCAAACCTGTCACTAGAGCCAAAGGTGTCATGGATAACTGGGACAAATCCCCTTTTGTAGCCATCAAAAAAACACCTAGCATGGCAATCAAAACATAGAACACAGCTGTAATAGAAGCCTTCTTCTGGTAAATGATTCGATTGTAAAACAGGATAAAAACAGGGCTGATAAATTGCAAAATGGTCGCCGTCGTCGCATTGGAATACTCAACGCAAAGATAGAAGAAAAACTGCACAGAAAAAATACCTAGAATAGCATAGGCTAAAAAAGGTAGATAATTTTTCTTATCACGCCAGATGTCCAACAAGCGGCTACGCAACTGAAAGGCAGATAGACCTAAAACCAAACTCCCCGCCACTAGTAAACGCATAGAAGTAATCCATCCAGAAGACACTGGATAATGAGTGAAAAAATACTCTCCTAAAATCCCACAAATCCCCCAGATTAGGCCTGAGAGTAGCGAGTATACTGTTCCCTTAACAATCTTTTTCTGATAATGATTCATATTATTATTGTAACACGAAACCAACAAAGAAAAAAGTAGCAACAAGGAGAAATTACTAACCTTGCTACTACTCTTTCTTAACGATTAAATAGACGTGAACGTCCTGAAGAACCACTTTGAGTATTTCCACTCGAACTTGAACTTCCAGAGCTACTGCTTGAACTTGATCCTGATCCACTGCTTGAACTTGGAGGAGTCACTGCAGGTAGGCTTCCAAGAATGGTTTTCCAAGCATTCAGATAGTCTGCGTCGCTACCTCCGATGGCAAAGCGGTAAGTGGTTACTGGCGCCCCTTCTTTGCTAGCCCAGTAGCTTGTCACTGTAGAGCCAGAAAGTTCGATTTCCTTACCATTGATAGAAACTTTGCCGGGCTTTTGGCCTGTTGATTGGAGAACTTGGGACTTAGTCACACTTGGGTCAAGATTAAAGCGCTCATTTCCCCATATTCCAGGTTCAGCTTGCTGGATAGCATTGACCAAGTAAGCCATGTATTTGGCATTGCGGTAGTGACCAGCACCCTTGGCTAGCGGTCGGTTATCATCATGACCTAACCAGCCACCTAGCGTCAATCTAGGGGTAGAAAGCATGAGCCACATATTTTCATCTTCATTAGTCGTACCAGTTTTTCCGATCCAGTCAGCACGAGCTAGGCCTGGATTGATCGAAGCCAAGTCGGTCTGGAAGCTAGAAGTAATCCGAGATGAAATGACGTCACGGAGCAGACTTTGCATGATGGTTGCTGTCGCTTTTGAATAAACCTGCACAGGCTCATCCTTGTGCTCGTATACCAGTCGGCCATCCGTTGACTCGATCTTCGCGATCATATGTTTCTTATGGTAAACTCCATTGTTGGCCAGAGTTTGATACCCGTTGGTATGCTGGGCAACTGTAACGTCAATCCCTCCACCCATCGGTAAACTTTCAATACCATATTCTGGGATTTCGTAACCCATTTTTTCCATATAGCCTTTGACATCAACACCCTTCTCTCGAAGCGTACGATAAGTCCAGTAGGCTGGGATATTCCATGAGTAGTTAAGGGCTTCTCCCAATGTCATCATGCCTGTACCAGGACTATTGACATGCATGATGGGATTACCGTTTGAAAAGTTGGTTGGATAGTTTGACAAGATACTTGCACTTCCCATCAAACCTTGGTCAATAGCGATACCATAGGCCAATATAGGTTTTGTGGTTGAAGCAGGAGAACGCTTGGTATCGATAGCGTGATTGTTCTGATTTTCTTGATAATTACGACCACCAACAAATCCAAGGATAGCTCCCGTTTGGTTGTCCATGAGGACATTCCCCACCTCAGGCTGGCCTGTCGAATCATCTAGCAGATAGCCGTAGGTCGCAACCGCATTTTGCATCGCAGCATGAACATTTTTATTGATAGTTGTCGTAATCTTATATCCACCATTTTCAATTTCCTTAGTGGCTAAATCACGATAGGATTTCTGAATGGACTCATTCTTTAATTCTTGCGCAGAAACATTATCTCGTTGGACGAGGTAGTCGTACATGCGGTCAGTAGCTTCTGCCAAGGTTGCATAGTAGAGATAGTCACGCGAAGTACCACTAACACTACCTGATGGTAGGAAGTCTTTCTTAAAGTCATAATCTTTGTACTTATCGTAGTCTTCCTGACTTAGAGCTCCTGTCCGATACATATTGTAGAGAACATCCTTGGCACGCTTAATTCCCAGAGCCATGTCCTCATCACTCTTCATGCTACCATCAGATTCATAAGGAGAATAACTGATTGGACTCTGTGGCAATCCTGCGATAAAGGCAGCTTGAGGGACCGTTAAATCCGAAGCATTGACCCCAAAGATTCCTTCTGCAGCCTGCTGGGCACCTGCAATATTTTGGCCTTTATGATTGCGACCAAAAGGTGCTATGTTAAGGTAGGTTGTTAAAATCTCATCCTTACCCATGGCCCGCTCTAAAGCTAGAGCATCAATAATCTCTTTAGCCTTACGAGCTAGAGTTGGAGCATCCCCCACCACTTGCTGCTTGATGACCTGCTGGGTCAAGGTCGAACCACCACTAGACGAGCCTAGACCGACAAAGGTTCCCAAGGTCGCACGAATAACGGCCTTAGGCACAACTCCCTTGTGTTCATTGAAATGCTCGTCCTCTGTCGCAACAATGGCTTTCTTAAGGTTGTCTGAGATAGCATCTGAAGCGACTGAAGTGCGCAATAAATCGCCCTCGATCGAGGCAATGGTACTGCCGTCAGAATAAGTGATTTCTGAGATGGAAGCAATATCCTTCACTTGCTTGACCAACTCTTCTGCTTGAGGTACCTGGGCCTTGTCAAATAGAGCGACTCCATAACCCATAGCTACACCAGCGCCAAACAGTCCACCGATAAAACCTAAGATAAAGAGAGTGTTAAAAACTATTTTAAACCCACTCAAAACCTTAGCAAAAATGGACCCTACCCTTTTGAGTTTGTTAGAAGAAGCTACTTTCTTATCAGTCTTTTTACTTGCTTGTTTTTTCTTCCATTTGGCAGTTAGTTGCTGGAAAAAATGCAGCATGTTTGTTTTTAATTCATTAATTCTTTCTTTCATGAATGTCCTCACTTTCTCTATTATACCATAAAAGGGAAACTTTCAATAAAATAGCCACTTTCTTCCCTATTCCACTAGGCTATTAATCAAGTTTGTGATACAATAGGTAGAAACAATATTTTATAAAGGAGAAAAGACACATGCACATTTTTGATGAGCTAAAAGAGCGTGGTTTGATTTTTCAAACGACTGATGAAGAAGCTTTGCGTAAAGCCCTAGAAAAAGGTCAAGTTTCCTATTATACCGGCTACGATCCAACTGCTGACAGCCTTCACCTCGGTCACCTTGTCGCAATCTTGACCAGTCGTCGTTTGCAATTAGCAGGTCACAAACCTTATGCGCTCGTTGGCGGTGCTACAGGTCTCATCGGAGATCCGTCCTTCAAAGATGCTGAGCGTAGTCTCCAAACAAAAGACACAGTAGAGGGCTGGGTCAAGTCTATCCAAGGACAACTTTCTCGTTTTCTTGACTTTGAAAATGGTGAAAACAAGGCTGTCATGGTCAACAACTACGACTGGTTTGGCAGCATCAGCTTCATCGACTTCCTCCGTGATATCGGAAAATACTTCACTGTCAACTACATGATGAGCAAGGAGTCTGTTAAAAAACGGATCGAAACAGGGATTTCTTACACGGAGTTTGCTTACCAAATCATGCAAGGTTATGACTTCTTTGTCCTTAACCAAGAGCACAACGTAACGCTACAAATCGGTGGTTCTGACCAGTGGGGCAATATGACTGCTGGTACCGAATTGCTTCGTCGTAAGGCTGACAAGACTGGTCACGTGATCACTGTGCCACTCATCACAGACGCAACTGGTAAGAAATTTGGTAAATCAGAAGGAAACGCAGTCTGGCTCAATCCTGAAAAGACTTCTCCATACGAAATGTACCAATTCTGGATGAATGTCATGGATGCTGATGCTGTACGTTTCTTGAAGATCTTTACTTTCTTGACACTTGATGAGATTGAAGACATCCGCAAACAGTTTGAAGCAGCTCCACACGAACGCTTGGCTCAAAAAGTCCTGGCTCGTGAAGTCGTGACTCTTGTTCACGGAGAAGAAGCTTACAAAGAAGCCCTCAACATCACTGAGCAACTCTTTGCTGGAAACATCAAAAACCTTTCTGTCAAGGAACTCAAACAAGGACTTCGTGGAGTGCCAAACTACCAAGTACAAGCAGACGAAAACCACAATATCGTGGAACTTCTCGTCTCATCTGGTGTGGTCAATTCAAAACGCCAAGCCCGTGAAGACGTTCAAAACGGAGCTATCTACGTCAACGGCGACCGTATCCAAGACCTTGACTATGTCTTGAGTGACGCAGATAAGTTAGAAAACGAACTAACTGTTATTCGCCGAGGTAAGAAAAAATACTTCGTTCTTACATACTAAAAAAGCAGACTGGAGGCATTTGCCATCCAGTCCTTTTTTTGCTAGACTAAAACTATGAATACAAACCTCAAACCAAAACTCCAACGCTTTGCTACTGCTAGCTCCTTTGCCTGCCCTATCTGCCAAGAAAATCTGACCTTGGTCGAAACCAGTCTCAAGTGTAGCAATCGCCATTCTTTTGACTTGGCAAAATTTGGCTATGTCAATCTGGCTCCTCAAATCAAGCAATCTGCCAACTACGACAAGGAAAACTTCCAAAACCGACAACAAATCCTAGAGGCTGGGTTTTATCAGACTATCTTAGAAACCATCTCAGACCTGCTTGCAAGACTAGAAACTGCCAAAACTATCTTGGATATCGGTTGTGGCGAAGGCTTCTACTCTCGCAAACTCCAAGAAAGTCATCCTGACAAAACTTTCTACGCCTTTGATATTTCCAAAGATTCCGTTCAAATCGCTGCCAAGAGCGAACCCAACTGGGCGGTCAACTGGTTTGTTGGAGACCTGGCTCGCCTCCCTATAAAAGACGCCAGCATGGATATCCTGCTTGATATCTTTTCGCCTGCCAACTATGGGGAATTTCGTCGTGTTCTATCCAAATACGGTATTTTAATCAAGGTCATCCCAACTGAAAATCACCTCAAAGAAATCCGCCAAATGGTGCAGGACCAGCTGACAAAGAAGGACTATTCTAATCAAGATATCAAAGAACATTTCCAGGAACACTTCAGCATCCAATCTAGCCAAATAGCTTCCCTAACAAAGCACATCACAGCAGAGCAACGCCAAGCCCTGCTTGCCATGACACCCTTACTCTTTCACGTTGATCATACTAAGATTGACTGGAGCCAACTGACAGAGATTACCATCGAAGCAGAGATTTTGGTTGGGAAAGCAGAGTAATTAAAACTTTCAGATAAGACAAAACCCGCACCTTCAAGGTACGGGTTTAAATTATGTAATTATTAGTTCAAGTGCCAGATATCTTCGTTGTACTGAGCGATGGTACGGTCAGATGAGAAGAATCCTGCTTTGGCAATGTTGACGATGACTTTATCCAACCATGCGTCACGGTTTTCGTAGTCAGCAAGCATTTGCTCTTTCACCTTGATGTAGTCTTCCAAGTCAAGGAGAGTCATGAACCAGTCTTTGTTGATCAATTCGTTGTAAAGACGTTCCAAGCGTTCTTTCTTACCTACTGCAAGAACAGCGTCGCTGACGATGAAGTCAACCAATGGTTTGATAGCTTCACGAGCATAGAATTCGCTTGACTTGTAAGCTGCTTTTGCGTAAAGGTCGATAACAGTTTCTGAATCTTCACCGAAGATGTAGATGTTTTCGTCGCCAACCAATTCAGCGATTTCCACGTTAGCTCCGTCCATAGTACCAAGAGTCAAAGCTCCGTTCAACATGAATTTCATGTTACCAGTACCTGAAGCTTCTTTAGATGCAAGTGAAATTTGTTCAGAGATATCACATGCTGGGATCAAGAAGCTTGCTGCAGTAACGTTGTAGTTTTCAACCATAACTACTTGCAAGTGTGGAGCTACAGCTGGGTCGTTAGCAATCACTTCTGACAAGCAAAGGATCAAGTGAATGATGTCTTGGGCAATTGTGTAGGCAGGAGCCGCTTTACCACCAAAGAAGACTGTGATTGGACGAGCAGGGATGTTACCAGCCTTGATATCAAGGTATTTGTGGATCACATACAAAGCGTTCATTTGTTGGCGTTTGTACTCGTGGAGACGTTTGATCTGGATATCAAAGATAGAGTTTGTATTGATTTCCACACCTTGGTGTTCTTTCAAGTGACGAGCCAATTTACGTTTGTTGTGAGCCTTGATGCTTTCCAATTTTTCTTTAACAGCAACCTTGTCTTCGTATGACAAGAGTTTTTCAAGCTCATCTGCTTCATGGTGCCAACCTTCTCCAATAATCTCATCCAAGTAGTGAGACAAGCTTGGGTTAGCATGCATGAGCCAACGACGGAATGTGATACCGTTTGTTTTGTTGTTGAATTTTTCTGGGTAGATGTCGTAGAAAGCTTTCAACTCTGAATTCTTCAAGATTTCAGTGTGAAGAGCCGCAACCCCGTTTACGCTATATCCATAGTGGATATCCATGTGAGCCATATGAACACGTCCGCTCTCATCGATGATTTGAACAGCTGGATCTTTGTATTCTGCTTTAACACGGCGGTCCAATTCTTTGATGATTGGTACCAAGTGAGGAACCACTTCTTCCAAGAATTCAAGAGGCCATTTTTCAAGGGCTTCAGCAAGGATTGTGTGGTTAGTGTAGGCAGTCATGCTACGAACGATAGAGATTGCTTCATCAAGTTCGATACCACGTGCAGTCAAGAGACGAATCAATTCAGGAATCACCATTGATGGGTGAGTATCATTGATTTGTACAACTGCATAGTCCGCAAGGTCATGCAAGTTGCTTCCTTTTTCGATTGCTTCGTCGATGATCAATTGTGCACCGTTTGAAACCATGAAGTATTGTTGGAAGATACGGAGCAATTCACCTTGCTTGTCGCTATCGTCTGGGTAAAGGAAGAGAGTCAAGTTGCGAGCGATATCTGTCTTATCAAAGTTGATACCGTCTTCGATGATAGAAGAATCAACTGAATCCAAGTCAAACAAACGCAAGCGGTTTTTAGTAGCTGTCTTGTAACCAGGTACATCGATATCGTAAAGAGTAGATGTCAATGTGAAGTGTGCAAATGGCACTTGGTAGCTACGGCTTGAGCGAATCAACCAGTTTTGGTCAGTCAACCAAGCGTTAGGAATTGTTTCTTGTTGGTTGTTTTTAAGAACTTGTTGGAAAAGACCGAAGTGGTAGTTCAATCCAACACCGTCACCATTCAAACCAAGTGTAGCGATTGAGTCGATAAAGCAGGCCGCCAAACGTCCCAAACCACCGTTACCAAGTGATGGTTCCAATTCTACTTCTTCAATTTCGATCAACTCTTTACCTGCAGCTGCAAGTTCTTTCTTCACATCATCGTAAAGACCAAGGTTAATCAAGTTGTTTGACAAGAGTTTACCGATCAAGAACTCAGCTGAGATGTAGTAAACTTTTTTCTTACCAGTGTTGACTGGTTTTTGACTGCTAGCAAGCTTGCTGTAGTTGAGAAGAGCAAGGTAAAGCTCTTCATTGCTACATTCTGCAATGGTTTTATTGTAACGTTTTTGTACAAATTCGTTTAATGGTAACATGTTTATGTGTCTCCTGATATTGTCTTATTTCTTTAATTCTACCAAATTTTCATTAATTCGGCGATAAATTGTAGTCAAGTCAAGCAAAGTTTCTTCAACAGCTGGTGTCAATTGATCTGCTGTCATACGCCATGACCAGTTTCCACCAAGAGTAGATGGGAAGTTCATACGAGCTGACTCATCTAGTTCTAGCAAGTCTTGCATGGTTGCAATAGCCATGAAGCTAACGGATGAAAATACTGTACGAAGCATAGCGTGTGGCACTGTTTCGTACTCTTTACGGTTCGTGTAACGAGCCATGTATTCACGAGTTGGATCGTCAATCTCATTACGGTACCAACCAAGGACCGTATTATTATCGTGTGTTCCTGTGTACATAACAGAGTTGGCAGGCGCCAAGTGTGGGCTATCGATACTTTCGTCTTCTGGGTTGAAGGCAAACTGAAGAATCTTCATTCCTGGGAAGCCAGTACGTTCGCGTAACTCAATCACTTCATCTGTCATGAAACCAAGGTCTTCTGCGATGATGTTTAGCTCACCAAGTTTTTTCTTAACGGCTGCAAAAAGTTTGTAGCCAGGACCTTTCACCCATTTACCAGGTGCTGCTGTATCGGAACCAGCAGGAATTTCCCAGTAAGATTCGAACCCGCGGAAGTGGTCGATACGAACGATATCGTAGATCTTGAAGCTTTCGCGCAAACGTTCAATCCACCATTTGTAACCGTCTTTGTCCATTGCTTCCCAGTCATAGATTGGGTTCCCCCAAAGCTGACCAGTGGCAGAAAACTCATCTGGTGGGCATCCTGCGATACAAGTTGCTTTACCATTGGCATCTGTCTTAAAGAGATGTGGATTTGCCCACATGTCGCTTGAATCTTCCGCTACGTAGATAGGCATGTCCCCAACAATTTCGATGTGGTTATCGTTAGCATAGGCTTTCAATTTCAACCATTGTTGGAAGAAGAAGTATTGAGTCACACGGTGGTAAACCAACTTGTCTGCCAATTTCTCACGGTAGCTTTCAAGTGCTGAAGCTTTACGAGCACGAGCATCTGCATCTGGCCATTCTGTCCAAGCAAGATTGTCAAAATGCTCTTTGATCGCCATATATTCTGCGAAGAGTTCGAGCCATGATTGGTTGTCTTTAGCAAACTTCTCAAAATCTTTGACATCACCCACTTCCAAGAAGCGTTTAACTGCTTTTTCTAAAAGCGGACGACGTGCATAATAAATCTTCGCATAGTCAACTTCAGATGCATCGCTACCAAAGTCAACACCTTTAAGATCACTAGCTTCGAGCAAGCCTTGCTCTACCAAGATATCAAGGTCGATAAAATGCGTATTTCCAGCAAAAGCCGAGAATGATTGGTATGGAGAATCTCCATAGCTTGTTGTCCCAAGAGGGAGAATTTGCCAGTAACGTTGCTTCGTACGAACCAAGAAATCGACGAAATCATAGGCAGTTTGGCCAAATGATCCAATCCCGTATGCTCCTGGTAGAGAAGAGATGTGCATCAACACACCACTTTGACGTTTTTTCATAATAGCACCTCATGTGTTTGTTATAAAACGTTGCGCAATCAAGGCGCAAACGTTTGCGTTAAGTTAAGTATAGCGTATTTTGAACACAAATGCAAGCGTTTTTAAAAAATTTTTTTGAATTATTTTAATCAAACAAAACTTGTTCCCACTGATATTTTATGAAATAAGCGAAAAAAATTTAAAGATTTTCTGATTTAAGATAATTTATTCCCAATATCTGCTCTATTTTCTGAAAAATCGAGCCGAATTTACGCAATCGTTTTCCTAATATATTTTCAATTCAAAAAAACAAACATTTTAAGTTCTTTCCTATATATAGGCTTTGACAAATGTTTGAAACCTTAAATTTTTTTTAAAAATTTTCCTAAAAACGCTTGCAACCGTTTTCTATTTGTGCTATACTAAGTTCGTAAAAGAAAACGTTTGCGTTTTCTCATTAAATTATTTTTGTTATTCTTTAGGAGGAATACACTATGTCATCTAAATTCATGAAGAGCGCTGCTGTGCTCGGAACTGCTACTCTTGCTAGCTTACTTTTGGTAGCTTGCGGAAGCAAAACTGCTGATAAAGCAGCTGATACTAGCTCATCTGAAGCAAAAGAAATCACTTTCTACGTTGAAGACCAATACAAAGCCTACGCTGAAAAAGTTGCTGCAGCTTATGAAAAAGAATCAGGTACAAAAGTTAACATCAAATCAGGTGACCAACTTGGTGGACTTGACAAACTTTCTCTTGACAACCAATCAGGTCAAGCTGCTGACGTTATGATGGCACCATACGACCGCGTAGGTAGCCTTGGTACTGACGGACAACTTTCAGAAGTTACTTTGAGCGACGGTGCAAAAACAGATGATAAAACTAAATCTCTTGTAACAGCTGCTGACGGTAAAGTTTACGGTGCTCCTGCCGTTATTGAGTCACTTGTTATGTACTACAACAAAGACTTGCTTAAAGAAGCTCCAAAAACTTTTGCTGAATTAGAAGAACTTGCTAAAGACAGCAAATACGCTTTCGCTGGTGAAGATGGCAAAACTACTGCATTCCTAGCTGACTGGACAAACTTCTACTACGCATACGGACTTCTTGCTGGTAACGGTGGTTACGTATTCGGACAAAACGGTAAAGACGCTAAAGACATCGGTCTTGCAAACGACGGTTCTATCACTGGTGTCAACTACGCTAAATCTTGGTATGAAAAATGGCCTAAAGGTATGCAAGATACTGAAGGTGCTGCAAACTTGATCCAAACTCAATTCCAAGAAGGTAAAACAGCTGCTATCATCGACGGTCCTTGGAAAGCTCAAGCATTCAAAGATGCTAAAGTAAACTACGGTGTTGCTACTATTCCAACTCTTCCAAATGGTAAAGAATACACACCATTCGGTGGTGGTAAAGCTTGGATCATCCCATCAAGCACTAAGAACCTTGAAGCTGCACAAAAATTTGTAGACTTCCTTGTTTCAACTGAACAACAAAAAGCATTCTACGATGCAACTAACGAAATCCCAGCTAACACTGAAGCTCGTTCATACGCTGAAGGTAAAAACGATGAGTTGACAACAGCTGTTATCAAACAGTTCAAGAACGCTCAACCAATGCCAAACATTTCTCAAATGTCAGCTGTTTGGGATCCAGCTAAAACAATGCTCTTTGATGCTGTAAGTGGTAAAAAAGATGCTAAGACAGCTGCTAACGATGCTGTAACATTGATCAAAGAAACAATCAAACAAAAATTTGGTGAATAATTGAATTCGTTACAAGGGGGGAGAATACAAATCCCCCTTTGATTTTATAAATTTCCAAATGATTGCAGTTGCCTATCTAGTGATTGGAGACAAACTTCAATCTCGTATCCTATGAAAGGAGTATTCATGGAAAACCAACAACCTCGCAAAGCAGCCTTGCTTTCAGTGATTCCTGGGTTAGGACAGATTTACAATAAACAAAAGGCCAAAGGTTTTATCTTCCTTGGTGTAACTATCGTATTTGTTCTTTATTTCCTAGCACTTGCAGCCCCTGAATTGCACAATTTGATCACTCTTGGTGACAAGCCAGGTCGTGATAATTCCCTCTTTATGCTGATTCGTGGTGCCTTCCATTTAATCTTTGTAGTCGTTTATGTGCTCTTTTATTTCTTAAATATTAAAGATGCACATACAATCGCAAAACGTATTAACAATGGAATTCCTGTCCCACGTACTTTTAAAGATATGATCAAAGGTATTTATGAGAATGGTTTCCCTTACCTCTTGATCATCCCATCTTACGTCGCTATGACATTTGCGATTATCTTCCCAGTTATCGTAACCTTGATGATTGCCTTTACCAACTATGACTTCCAACACTTGCCACCAAACAAATTGTTGGACTGGGTTGGTTTGACTAACTTTACAAATATCTGGAGCTTAAGTACCTTCCGTTCAGCCTTCGGTGCGGTTCTTTCTTGGACCATCATCTGGGCCTTGTCTGCTTCTACTTTGCAGATTGTGATTGGTATCTTCACCGCTATCATTGCTAACCAATCATTTATCAAAGGAAAACGTATCTTTGGTGTTATTTTCCTTCTTCCTTGGGCTGTTCCAGCTTTCATCACTATCTTGACATTCTCAAACATGTTTAACGATAGTGTCGGAGCGATCAACACTCAAGTCTTGCCTCTTTTGTCTAAGATTCTTCCTTTCCTAGATGGGGCTCTTATCCCTTGGAAAACCGATCCGACTTGGACTAAGATTGCCTTGATTATGATGCAAGGTTGGCTAGGTTTCCCATACATCTACGTTTTGACCTTGGGTATCTTGCAGTCGATTCCTAACGACCTCTACGAAGCGGCTTACATCGATGGTGCCAATGCTTGGCAAAAATTCCGCAACATCACTTTCCCAATGATCTTGGCTGTTGCAGCTCCAACATTGATTAGCCAATACACCTTCAACTTTAACAACTTCTCTATCATGTACCTCTTCAACGGCGGAGGTCCTGGTAGCGTTGGTGGTGGAGCCGGTTCAACTGATATCTTGATCTCATGGATTTATCGTTTGACAACAGGTACATCTCCTCAATACTCTATGGCGGCAGCTGTTACCTTGATCATCTCTATCATTGTCATCTCTATCTCTATGATCGCATTCAAGAAACTACACGCATTTGATATGGAGGACGTCTAAGATGAATAACTCAATCAAACTCAAACGTAGACTGACTCAAACCCTCACTTACCTCTACTTGATTGGTCTTTCAATCGTGATTATCTATCCACTTTTGATTACTATTATGTCAGCCTTCAAGACTGGTAACGTCGTAGCTTTTAAACTAGATGCTAACGTCGACTTTAGCTTTGCCAACTTCCAAGGGCTCTTCACTGAAACCTTGTACGGCACTTGGTATCTCAACACTTTGATTATCGCCTTGATTACAATGGCTGTTCAAACAAGTATCATCGTACTTGCTGGTTATGCCTACAGCCGTTACAACTTCTTGGCTCGTAAACAAAGTTTGGTCTTCTTCTTGATCATCCAAATGGTGCCAACTATGGCCGCTTTGACAGCCTTCTTCGTTATGGCCCTTATGTTGAACGCCCTTAACCATAGCTGGTTCCTCATCTTCCTATATGTCGGTGGTGGTATCCCAATGAACGCTTGGTTGATGAAAGGTTACTTCGACACAGTACCAATGTCTCTAGACGAATCTGCAAAACTAGATGGTGCAGGACACTTCCGTCGCTTCTGGCAAATTGTTCTCCCTCTCGTTCGTCCAATGGTTGCAGTACAAGCGCTCTGGGCCTTCATGGGACCTTTCGGAGACTATATCCTCTCTAGTTTCTTGCTTCGTGAGAAAGAATACTTTACAGTTGCCGTTGGTCTACAGACCTTTGTCAGCAATGTGAAAAACTTGAAGATTGCCTACTTCTCAGCAGGTGCTATCCTCATCGCGCTTCCAATCTGTATTCTCTTCTTCTTCCTACAAAAGAACTTTGTTTCAGGACTTACAAGTGGTGGCGACAAGGGATAATTTATCCCCGCCACCCTTTTTCATTTTGATCTTGTTTCTAAAGTTGAAAGATTAGACACAAGACCGCAAATAGTAGCAAAATCAGCTTTTCAGTAAGCAATTTATCTACTAGACTTGAAATAAACTACATTTCTCTATATAATAATACTCATATAGAAAACACCTTTTAGAAAGATACAAATGCTTCCATATCCATTTTCATATTTTTCAAGTATTTGGGGATTTCGTAATCCCCTGTCAAAACGTTTCGGTCTCAACTGGTTTCAGCTTCTCTTTACGAGCATTTTCCTCATCAGTTTGTCTATGGTTCCGATTGCCATCCAAAACAGCTCACAGGAAACGTATCCACTGGATACGTTTATCGATAATGTCTACAGCCCCCTGACAGATGAAGCCATCATGGACTTGTCAGAGAATGCGCAGATAGTAGATGGAAAACTGAGCTATGCTGGAACTAAAAATCAGCAAGCTTCTCTTCTGATTGGTCCAAGTCCAAGTAAGGAATTGCCAAAGGACTTGCAACTTCATTTTGATACGGAAGAACTCGTCATCAGTAAGGAAAGTAAGGAACTGACTCGCATTCGCTACCACGCGATTCAAACGGAGAGTTTCCAGAGTAAGGAAGATCTAACCCAGGCCATTTCTAAAGATTGGTACCAACAAAATCGGGTCTATATCAGTCTCTTTCTCGTTCTTGGTGCAAGCTTTCTCTTTGGATTGAATTTCTTCATTGTCTCTCTTGGAGCTAGTCTTCTCCTTTATATCACCAAAAAATCACGCCTCTTTTCATTTAGGACCTTTAAAGAGTGCTACCATTTTATCTTGAACTGTTTAGGATTACCCACTCTGATTACGCTTATTTTGGGACTTTTTGGCCAAAATATGACAACGCTTATCACTGTACAAAACATTCTTTTTGTTCTTTATCTGGTCACTATTTTTTACAAGACACATTTCCGTGATCCAGATTATCATAAATAGGAGATTTTTATGCCCGTGACGATTAAAGATGTGGCTAAAGTAGCAGGTGTCTCACCTTCAACTGTTACCCGCGTCATTCAAAATAAATCAACGATTAGTGATGAAACCAAAAAACGAGTTCGCAAGGCGATGAAGGAGCTCAACTACCATCCCAACCTCAATGCTCGTAGCTTGGTAAGTAGCTATACTCAAGTTATCGGCTTGGTGCTCCCTGATGACTCGGATGCCTTTTACCAAAATCCTTTCTTCCCATCTGTCCTTCGTGGTATCGCCCAAGTCGCGTCTGAAAACCACTACGCTATTCAGATTGCAACGGGGAAAGATGAGAAAGAACGTCTCAATGCGATTTCTCAGATGGTTTATGGCAAGCGTGTTGACGGTTTGATTTTCCTCTACGCTGAGGAAGAGGATCCTCTGGTCAAACTAGTAGCCGATGAGCAGTTCCCTTTCCTCATTCTCGGAAAATCTACTTCACCCTTTATCCCTCTTGTTGATAATGACAATGTACAAGCGGGCTTTGATGCAACAGAGTATTTCATCAAAAAAGGATGCAAACGAATTGCCTTTATCGGGGGTACAAAGCGACTCTTCGTAACGCAAGATCGTCTAACCGGCTATGAGTCCGCACTCAAACAACACCAACTTCCGATTGATACCAACTTAACCTACTTTGCGACCGAATTTCTAGAAGAAAAAGGGTATCAGTTCAGTGAACTCCTATTCAATCACGATCCGCAGATTGATGCTATCATCACAACCGACAGTCTCCTAGCCGAAGGAGTCTGTGACTATATCGCTAAGCACAAACTGGATGTTCCTGTCTTGAGTTTCGACTCTGTCAATCCTCGACTTGACCTCGTAGCTTATGTCGATATCAATAGTCTGGAACTTGGGCGCGTTTCCTTTGAAACCATTCTCCAGATCATCAACGATGCTAAAAACAATAAACAGATTTGTTACCGCCAGTTGATTGGACACAAAATTATCGAAAAATAAAGACCAGCCCCAAGGCTGGTCTTTTGAGTATTATTAATTGTCTGTTTCTACGAATCGTCCTAGGATGTGGACATTTTCGGATACAGAGACAAAGGCTGTCGGATCAACTTGTTTCATGATGTGTTTAAAATCATTAAACTCTGCTCGTGTGATAACCGTAATCAAGACTGCTTTTCTCTCATGATTATAGGTTCCTTCTGCATCGTGGATCATAGTTGCTCCGCGGTGCAATTTTTTATGGATTTTTGCGATTACCTTGTCAGGATTATTGGTCACAATCATGGCCTGCATGCGTTTTTGCTTGGTAAAGACCGCGTCTGTCACACGACTGGAGACAAAAATAGTAATCATGGAGTAGAGGGCGTATTTCCAACCAAAGGTCAATCCTGCTATCAGCATAATCGTCCCATTCACTAAGAAAGAAATACTACCGACATTTCTCCCTGTTTTCTTTCGAATGGTCAGACTGACGATATCTGTACCTCCGCTAGAAATATTGTTACGGAGCGCAAAACCAATCCCCAAGCCCATGACAACACCCCCAAAAAGGGCATTGATAATGGGATCCTCTGTCAAGGTCACAACTGGCACAAGCTGGATAAAGAGGGAACTCATGGATACTGTGATAAAGGTAAAGATTGTAAACTTATGCCCAATCTGATACCAAGCCAAAATCATCAATGGAAAATTGATAGCATAAAAGGTTAGCGATATCGGAATGTAAAAACCAAACCAGTGATTACTCAAGGCAGAGATAATCTGTGCCAGACCTGTCGCGCCACTGGAGTAAACGTGTCCTGGTTGAAAAAAGAAATTGACTGCTACTGCTGACAGAAAGCCATAAACCAGAGAAGCCGATACTTTCTCATCGTATTTTTCCCGAGAGATACTTTGTAAAACTCGTAAGATTTTTATCTGATAAGCAAAGCGACGCAGATAATAGCGCCACCGCTTAATTCGTTTTGCTTGTTTCATCTTCTTCTACTTGTAAGCTGAGTTCCTCTAGTTGTTTGAGAGCGACTGTTGATGGAGCTTGAGTCATTGGGTCGGTTGCCTTATTGTTCTTAGGAAAGGCAATGACTTCACGGATATTTTCTTCTCCTGCTAAGAGCATGACAAAACGGTCAAGTCCAATAGCCAAACCACCGTGTGGTGGGAAACCATAGTCCATGGCTTCAAGAAGGAAACCAAACTGGTCATTTGCTTCTTCAGCTGAGAAACCAAGAGCCTTGAACATGCGTTCTTGCAGATCTTTTTGATTGATACGAAGACTACCACCACCAAGCTCATAACCGTTCAAGACGATATCGTAAGCAATGGCACGAACCTTAGCCAAATCACCTTCTAATTCGTGGGCTGTTTCTTCCTGTGGAAGGGTGAACGGATGGTGGGCGCTCATGTAGCGACCTTCTTCTTCAGACCATTCAAACATTGGCCAATCAACCACCCAAAGGAAGTTGAATTTATCGTTATCAATCAAGTCAAGCTCTTTGGCAATACGTCCACGAAGGGCACCAAGGGTTGCATTGGCCACTTCAAGCGTATCCGCCACAAAGAGAACCAAATCCTTATCTTCAAGACCAAGTGCTGTAGTCAATTCTGCTTGGATACCAGTCAAGAACTTAGCAACTGGTCCATTTAATTCTCCATCAACCACCTTGACCCAAGCAAGACCCTTGGCACCGTACTGTTTGGCTACTTCAGTCATCTTGTCAATGTCTTTACGTGAGTAGTTATCTGCAGCTCCTTTGACCACAATGGCTTTAACGGCAAGTGCTTCTGAGAAGACTTTAAAATCAACACCCTTGACCACTTCTGTCAAGTTCTGAAGCAACATGTCAAAACGGGTATCAGGTTTGTCAGAACCGTAAAGAGCCATCGCATCATCGTATTTCATACGAGGAAATGGAAGCGTTACTTCGATACCTTTTGTTTCTTTCATCACACGCGCAATCAAGCCTTCTGTGATATCTTGGATTTCTTGCTCAGTTAGGAAAGACGTTTCCAAGTCGACCTGAGTAAACTCAGGCTGACGGTCACCACGCAAGTCCTCGTCACGGAAACATTTGACGATTTGGTAGTAACGGTCAAAACCAGCATTCATCAACAACTGTTTTGTAATCTGCGGACTTTGAGGAAGAGCATAGAAATGCCCTTTATTGACACGAGAGGGAACCAAATAGTCACGCGCCCCTTCTGGCGTTGATTTAGAAAGGAATGGCGTCTCCACATCGATAAACTCCAACTCATCCAAGTAGTTACGGATTGAGTGGGTCACCTTAGCACGAAGCTTAAGGTTTTCTAGCATTTCTGGACGACGAAGGTCAAGGTAACGGTAACGCAAACGTGTATCGTCATTGGCCTCAATCCCATCTTTAATCTCAAAAGGTGTTGTTTTAGCTGTATTCAGCACTGCCAGAGCTGTCACATTCAACTCAACTGCACCCGTTGGCAACTTATCATTGGCTTGCTCACGTGCAGCAACTTGTCCAGTGACCTCAATGACAAATTCGCTACGAAGACTTTCAGCTGTTGCCATGACCTCTGCAGATACTTTTTCAGGGTTGATAACCAACTGCATGATCCCTTCGCGGTCACGAAGGTCGATAAAGATCAAACCACCCAAGTCACGACGACGAGCAACCCAGCCTTTCAAGGTCATTTCTTGTCCGATGTGCTCCTCACGAACACGACCAGCATACATACTACGTTTCATGTTTTCTCTCCTCTTTTATTCTGTTACTATTTTACCATAAAAGCGCAGGCTCTTCATGAAAATCAGCAGAAAAGTTTGATTGTCTTTAGAAATCAAAACGAACAGACAAAAAATCCGATGAAAACGTCATCGGATTCTCTGATTATGATTCTTAACCTTTTTTACGCTTTTCAGCAATCTCGGCTGCCTTTTTAGGTAGAACAATCTCCGTCGCATAAGCCGAAGCAAAACGCAAGACACCTGCAATAGGCGCAAAGACAATTGCTAGATAGTTGTAAAAGAAATCGCCTTTAAAGGCATAGGCAAGTGCCCCGATGATAAAGAAGAGAACGACCGCCTGTATCACTGCTAATAAAATTACTCGTTTCATGTGACCTCCTGACTCTATTATAGCATGAGTATCATCAAAAAGCCGATTAAATTATTCAAAGCGTGGAGAGAAATACTATAAAGAAGACCTTTTCGGCTTACATAAGCCAGACCCAAACTTAATCCCAGACTAGCATAAACTAAAAACTGTTGCAAAGTCCCTGGAAAATGAATCAAGGCAAAAAGCACACTCGATACGAGGAGAAACAGAGCTGTCTGTTTGCTGTTGTTCTGCTTAGGAAAGAGATAGCGCGCCAGCAACCCTCTAAAGATGAGTTCTTCCGTCAGAGGAGCAAAGACCACTACCATAAAGAAACCAAAGACAGGCTGAGCAACTGTCAATTGTGATACGATTTGTTGATTGACTGACGGATCTTCTGGCAAAAAGAACTGGGCTGTAATCGCCACTAGCAAAACCAGAGTAGGCAACCAGATATAACGATTAAAAACCGTCGTCTGGATGCTAACCTTTTCTGTCTGATACCATCTGTAAACTCCATAAACATAGGCCCCTGACAGGACGATATAGAGTGGCAAAACTCCAAAGATTGAAGCCCCTAGTCCAAGAGCTGACAGCGCCATACTCTGAACCAGACCATAGCCAAAGAAAAAGGATAGAATGGCTAGAAGAAACCAACCAAGATTTTTAAGTAATTTCATATGAGCCTCCTATTTTCCTTTATAACTATTTTTCAATACGAAGAGACTAGCTAATCCTAGCAAAAGGATCCATGCTAGCAAGAGAGCAAGACTTCTCAAAGATAACTCTCCACCACCTGCTTTTAACAGACTTACCAATGGCCCAATGAAAGAATAGTCCAACAATTTTTGCGCAGTTGCATTTTGAACAGCAAGAGTGGGCAAGAAAGAGAAGATCAGCATAGGAAAAATACTATACACTTGCGCCTTAGACTGAGTATCTGATACTGCACCGATAAGAATGTTAAGAAAGATAATGCTGATAGTTGCCAGAAGCAGATAGAGACCATAGGTAAGAAAGTAGTTTGTCAAATCAACTTTAAGATATAGAGGGAGAACAACCATCGAAAAAAGCACCACTAGAAGAGGAAGAGCCATCATGCTCAGAGTATACTCCGTTGCTGTCACACCACTTAGTATGAGGGATTTAAGATTACGTTTTTCCTTGTCCTCAGCCATCATAATCGATACCATATAACCACTTCCCATACTCAAGACCATCGTCAAACTCGTAGAGAGGAGAAACATAGTCAATTCTCCACTCTTGTTTAAGAACTCATTATATAGGATAGCAATACCAAAGGGCATCAATAATGTCGCTAACAAGGTTGAATTACTAATAAGAACTTGTAACCTTAACCAAAGAAGGGCATTTAATTTTCTAAACATCTAACTTTTCTCCTGTCAATCTAATAAAGATTTCCTCTAAAGTCGGTTCACAAGAATGAACAGCAATCAGATCTGTTGTATCCAGATGAGGCAATTCTTCAAAAGGAACCACTTGTTCGCGTCCATCTTGATAGCGTAAACGAACCTTTTTATCCTCATGGTATTTCTGGATAATCTCTTGTGGACTGCCATACTCAATCAAGTTTCCCTTATTTAAAAAAGAGAGGCGATCACAAAGCAAGGTTGCTTCATTCATATCGTGGGTTGTTAAGAAAATCGTTGTCCCAGCCTGCTTCAATTCTTGTAAGAGAGCATGAATCGATTTTGAGGTGGTAGGATCAAGACCACTTGTTGGCTCATCCAGAAAGAGGATTTTGGGAGCATTTAGAAGAGCACGAGCCAAGAACATCCGTTGTTTCATACCTGTGGATAGTTTTTCTGCGATAATGTTTTTGGCATCTGATAACCCAACTTGATCAAGTACTGTATCTACTCTAGAAGCTTTAAGACCATATAATTTTGCATAAATGAGCAGATTTTTATAGAGGTTCATCTTTTCATAAAAACCACTGGTATCACTAACAATCCCGATTTGTTCCAAATCATTTGAAGTCAAATTTCGAGAGGACTTCCCTAGGAGAACGGTCTCACCCTGATCTGCAGCTAACTGACCCGTCAAAACATTGATCATAGTTGTTTTACCTGAACCTGAAGGTCCTAGGAAGCCAAAAATTTCACCTTCTTGAATCTCAAAAGAAATCTGATGCAGAGCTTTCTTGCTTCCAAAACTTTTGCTTACATTTTCAACACGAATCATAGGAACTCCTTTATTTGAAATAACGTTTTACCATAGGTAATTGCATCACATTGATATAAATATGGATCGCTCCTACAAGCAAGAAGGCTAGTAACTGAATCTCTCCTGTCAGTAAGGAAAAGAGAACGATTAGAAAATAGAGAGCTGGCAAGACATACTGGTTTAATTGGAATAAAACTCGAAAACTCTGTTCTAAATTAGCCTTGCGCTCCCCTTCATCGTAGGAGTTTATATAGTCCAAGACATCTTTTGGTGTAGAGAAGAATTCCAAATCAAACTGACGAACGATCGCAATGGTCTTATAGAGATATTTTTGAGCACTGAAAACCAACACTAATGTCAAAAAAGAAAGAGATAAAGTTAGATGACTTACATTTAATACAATTACCTCACTTCCTGAAATGAAGAGAGACAATAAAATTGCTACGCCTGTAATATTAAAAGCAATGGTTCCAAACTCAAGATTGCGATACATTTGCACATAATAGGTTTCATTCAAATCATCATCCGTTTCCTCTTTGTACAAGGAGTGAAATGTTCTGCTTTTCTTTAAGAAATTGAATGTCAAAAGAAGACTAATGAAACCTAGCAGTAAACAAATAACTGATATCCATGGTATCAAGACTTTTACATCTAACATAATTCCGTGGGATTCAGCACGCGCTTTAAACATCCCTGCAAACATGCCCAAGAAGCCTCCCAAGATAACAGCCATTAAAAATAACAATCCACGTTTCTTTTTCATATTCATACTCTTTCTAAACTAAACCAATCCAACTAACCACTGACCAAACACTTTACCTGATTCATAAATAGCTGTCAAGCCCTCTGTTCCAAGTGATACTAAAATCAAACAAACAGCAAACAAGAGAATAGCTTGGTTTCTAGCTTTTTTTGCTCCATCTCCCAAGGGTTCATTGCCAAGCCAACCTGCTAGATAGGCATAGAGAGTTACTGTTATAATCCCAATCTCTGTCGAAGAGAGAAACAGCAAGACTGTCACCAAACGAACGATATTGGCTTGAATGTTAAAATAATTTCCTAAACCTGCACAAACACCCGCAAGTTCTTTATGTTCAGTATCTACTTGAAAATCTGCTAAAAACTTTTTCATCATTCATTCTCCTTTTTCACTTGTTAGATTTTTTGATTTCTTTTCAATCCATTCAACTGCTGGGATGAGAGCAAAGTAGCCCCAAATAAATTGGTCACTTTGATACAGATTAAACCAGCCTAGGTCCATCCCAATCAGTAGAAATACGCTGACTAATAGAGCTATGGCAACTACATAATAGATTACTTTATATTTGTTCATCATTTTTCTCCTTCTTCTTTAACCAATTGAAAATGGACAAGAGGACTAAATTAATCCAAAACAAATACTTACTTTCAACAAAATAAAACCAACCAAATAGGCTTCCAATCATAGCCAAAAGATTCACGATAAACACAACTATAGATAGATAATAAATCACTTTATACTTGTTCATCACTCATCCTCCTCTAAGCGAAAGACTGACTCGACTGGCTCATTGAATATCTGAGCAATCTTCAGGGCAATGACGATGGATGGCGTGTACTCATCCCGCTCAAGCAAGCTGATGGTTTGCCTGGAGACCCCTGCTAGCTTGGCAAGTTCGGTCTGATTGAGACCATCGCGAGCCCGAAGCTCTTTTAGACGATTTTTTAGCATGTCTTTTTTCTCCTTTGTTCTTATCTTGATTTCATTGTAACATATCTTTTTATTTTTGACAATCATATTTGTCAAAAAGTTTAAGATTTTTGTTATTTTGCAAAAGAAAACGGTCAGGAGTAAGATCCTGACCAGTTTTTCTACTATTAAAAGCCTAATTTTTCAAAGATTTCTGAGAAATTTTGATTGATAGCATCAAGTGACACTTGCACTTCTTCTCGAGTTTGGTTGTTCTTAACTGTCACTTGTCCGCTTTCGACTTCGCTCTCCCCTAGCGTGATGAGAGTCTTAGCCGCAAAGACATCGGCGGACTTGAACTGAGCTTTGAGTTTTCGGTTGAGGTAGTCACGTTCTGCTTTGAATCCTTGTTGGCGAAGGGCTTGTACCAATTCCAAGGCCTTGACATTTGCTCCTTCACCCAAGACTGCGATATAAACATCTAGGGTATTTTCGATAGGGAGGGTCACACCTTGCTTTTCAAGGATGAGAAGCAGGCGCTCTACACCAAGTCCAAAGCCAAAGCCTGCAGTCTCAGGACCACCAAAGTAAGCAACCAAACCATCGTAACGACCACCCGCACAGACTGTCAAATCATTACCCTCAATCTCAGTGATAAACTCGAAAATCGTGTGGTTGTAATAGTCCAGACCGCGCACCATATTGGTATCGATGATATAGTCTACACCCAGATTTTCCAACATCTGACGGACGGCATCAAAATGAGCTTGGCTTTCTGCATCAAGGAAGTCCAAGATAGACGGCGCATTCTCTACTGCCACCTTGTCTTCTTTTTCCTTAGAGTCCAAGACACGGAGAGGATTTTCCTCCAAACGACGTTGGCTATCCTTAGACAAGGTCTCCTTGAGCGGTGTCAAATAGTCAATCAAGGCTTGGCGGTAAGCCGCACGGCTCTCAGGATTTCCAAGAGTGTTGAGGTGCAATTTAACACCTTGAATGCCAATCGCTTTCAAGAAATGAGCCGCCATAGCGATGGTTTCCACATCGGTAGCTGGATTGCTAGAACCAAAGCACTCGACACCAATCTGGTGGAACTGGCGTAAACGACCTGCCTGTGGACGCTCATAGCGGAACATAGGGCCCATGTAATAGAACTTACTTGGCTTTTGCACTTCTGGGGCAAAGAGTTTATTTTCCACATAGGAACGAACAACGGGCGCAGTTCCTTCTGGACGGAGGGTGATATGACGATCACCCTTATCATAGAAATCATACATTTCCTTGGTTACGATATCCGTTGTATCTCCGACAGAGCGACTGATGACCTCGTAATGCTCAAAAATAGGCGTGCGCACTTCTGCGTAGTTATAGCGCTTGAAAATCTCACGGGCAAAGCCCTCAACGTACTGCCACTTGGCAGACTCAGCAGGTAAAATATCCTGCGTTCCTTTTGGTTTTTGTAATTTCATAGGGAATCCTCTTTAAACTTAATAGTCTTATTTTACCATAAATAGAGGGATTAAAACAGTATGAATAAAATTAGGATTCAAATATCATTTTTGAGATTAATAACTGTCAAAAGAATAGCTAGCAAGGAAAGACCAACAAATAGCATCCAAGTCAACTGTATATTCCATACAGCTATAAGTGAAAAACAAGCTGTTCCCACAGGTATGGATAAGGTAAACAATAAACCTAAAAAATTACTGGTACGAGCTAAAACATCTGGAGCTAGATTTTTCATGAGCATGGCACTAATCTTTGGTTGAACTTTACCAGACACATAGAGAGTTGAAAAGAGAAATAGTAAACCAAGTACGACTTGATTGAATACATTAGCTAGACCAATTAGACTGAGTCCTACGGTCGCCCACATCATCAATCTAGGCAAAGACTGCTTCCCAAAATAATCATTGCCCGTAAGGCTACTGATGATGATTGCTACTAAAACACAGAATTGATTGATAAATAGTGCCTCTGTGTAAGAAAAATTCAAGAGAGAATGGCTCAAAAAGAAGATGTTATAGATGCTTCCTAAAGCCCCACCCAAGGCATTAATAAGCAAGACAGCAAAGATCATGAAACCAAAGTTTTTCTGTCCACCTTTAAGAAAAACGAGACGTAAATTTCGGTAAATTGTTAGGAACTGGTCTTTGATAGAAAGCTTCTCATTTTTTAGGTTTTCACCATCAGCAGATGACATTGACAGACTCAATTTGCTTTTTCCTAAAAAGAGAATAAAGGCTGATACTAGGAAAAAGCAGGCATTGATTCCCGCAACAAGGGAAAAATTGTTGACCGATAGACCTAAGAGCCAAACTCCAAAAGCTTGACCACCAATAGCTGAAATATAGGTGATAAACTGAGAAAAAGAATAAGCCTCCATTAGATCATCTTCAGCTACTTTTTCCTTGATGAGAGGCATGCGCAAACCACCAGCAAAATCACTGATGACATCACTGATGACATTGATCAAACACAGGCTAGAAAAGGCAAAGAGACTAGCTTGCTGAACAACTAAAGCTGCTAGAAAAAATAAAACTGCCTGAAACAAACCGCTATAGACCATCCATTTGACCTTGTCCCTTGTATAATCTGCCCGAATCCCTACAAAAACTGTAAAGAGAGTCGGAAGAATCATGACAATATTCGCCATAGCAACAGCAAAAGAGGCTTGTGGCAAGGTCGATGCATAAACGATAAATACCAGGTTGAAAATCGAAGCACCAAAAGCATTGAAGAATCGTGATAAAGTCAAGACACGATAAGCTTGATTTCTAAACAATAGTTTCATAGGTAATCTCCCTTCTTGTTATAATCCCTATATGAAGTATGACTATAGTATAGCACTTAGAAATTGAAAGGGAAAACTTTTGAATATATGCAACACACAAAATGAGCAAAGAAACGATAGAACTTTTGTAACGACCTGAGAGTAGTCAAAAGTTCTATCGCTTAAATTTTCAAATTATTTTCTTAGTTTGCAGATATTCAACAATCGGTTGTATTTCTGTAGTATTCAGCAGATTTGTTACAACCAAGCATCTCAAAAATATGGACAGCATCTTCCATCTTTTTCTGACCTTCCTTGACTCTACCCTGCTTGCTATCAAGAAGACCTTCAGCCCACAAATAGACAATTCGGAAATAGATCTCATTTTCCTTGTAGAAATGCTCTTTGATGACACGTTTAAAATAATAGGCAGTGGTAAATTCTTCACACTCAATGCTGGCTAAAAAACCATTCAATAGCATGGTGTGAAAAAGGTTGCGATTACCAGACATTTCCATTAGAAAATCAGATTTGCGGAGCATTTCTCGTACATATCTAGTAAAAAGAGGAATAGATAAGAGTGAGGAACTAACTGAGAACAAATTGAGTTCATAGATTCCCCAAATCTCGGTAGAAAACAAATAATCATGAAGGACTTCCCCTTCCTCTGCTGTTAACTCTACCGTTTCATCCATGCTCTTCATATAAGACTTAATCATAATGGCATTTAGAATATGTTTCTGTTTATTTTGAGAATGGGCATGCTTTTGATACTCCTTACGATACAAGTCCTCGAGAGGTGCTATGTTCTTTGGATCCAAGATATCTGTGATCTCTTTTCTCAACTCAGAATCTGTATCATACTGAAAACCTCTCGCCAGAAAGAGGATTTCCTCTACACTCGCAGATATATTTTCTAGGGCAAACAGAAACTTTCCCACCGAAAGTTCACTCTGACCTGTTTCAAATCGGGACAACATGGACGGCGAAAATTGTCCCCCAGTTGCTTGTCTCAGCGAGATATTTCTTGATTCTCGTAATTGTCTAAAGACTTTTCCAATCTGCTCCATAGACTTCCCCTTAATTCGGTATTTTATTTATGTTATCATATTTTTTCAGAAAATTCATCAAAAACTTGCCAAATTGTCAGAATTATGAGAAAATAGAGGATATTTATCACGTGGAGGGACTGTTATGAGAGACGATATCAAAATCAATGACCGCGCTTTGGCCTTGCAAGACCAAATTATCGAAAAACTAGAGAAGGTTTTTGATACAGATGTGGAATTGGATGTTTACAATCTGGGCTTGATTTATGAAATCAATCTGGATGAAACAGGTCTCTGTAAGATTGTCATGACCTTCACCGATACTGCCTGCGATTGTGCCGAAAGTTTGCCTATCGAAATCGTTGCAGGTCTAAAACAAATCGAGGGTATCGAAGATGTCAAGGTTGAAGTTACCTGGTCTCCCGCTTGGAAGATTACACGAATTAGTCGCTACGGACGCATTGCCCTTGGACTGCCACCTCGTTAATGAGGCAAATCACTTTTGAAGATAAAAAGAAGCAAGCCGAAGATGGCTTGCTTTTTGATACTCAATGAAAATCAAAGAGCAAACTAGGAAACTAGCTGCAGGCTGTACTTGAGTACGGCAAGGCGACGTTGACGTGGTTTGAATTTGATTTTCGAAGAGTATGAGTTTATTTTTTACCTGACTTGTCCATATTCCAGAAGTCTGTCACGGCTCCACGTGAAGCAGATGATACGATATGGGCATATTTACCGAGAACACCACGGCTGTAAAGTGGTGGCAAGGTTGTTTCTGCCTTGCGTTTTTCAAGTTCTTCTTCGGATACGGCCATAGAAATTTCTTTGGTATCTTGGTCAACTGTAACGATATCCCCTGTACGAAGGTAAGCAATCGGTCCACCATCCTGAGCTTCAGGAGCGATATGTCCGACAACCAGACCATAAGTACCACCAGAGAAACGGCCATCCGTCAAGAGAGCAACCTTGTCTCCCTGACCTTTACCAACGATCATGGATGAAAGTGACAGCATCTCAGGCATACCAGGACCACCCTTAGGTCCAACGAAACGAACAACGACTACATCACCATCAACGATTTCATCTGTCAGAACGGCCTGAATAGCATCTTCTTCTGAGTCAAAGACCTTAGCTGGTCCAACGTGACGACGCACCTTAACACCTGATACCTTGGCAACCGCACCATCAGGAGCGAGGTTCCCGTTCAAGATGATAAGCGGACCATCTGCACGTTTTGGATTTTCAAGTGGCATGATGACTTTTTGACCTGGTGTGAGGTCTGCAAAGTCGGCCAAGTTCTCAGCGACTGTCTTACCAGTACATGTGATGCGGTCTCCGTGAAGGAAACCATTCGCTAAGAGATATTTCATAACCGCAGGGACACCACCGACTTCGTAGAGGTCTTGGAAGACATACTGACCAGATGGTTTCAAGTCGGCCAAGTGAGGCACACGCTCTTGGATTGTATTGAAGTCCTCAAGTGACAAGTCAACATTAGCCGCATGGGCAATGGCAAGCAAGTGAAGAGTGGCATTTGTAGAACCACCGAGAGCCATCGTTACAGTGATGGCATCTTCAAAGGCTTCACGAGTCAAGATATCTGATGGTTTGAGACCAAGTTCCAACATCTTGACAACAGCACGTCCTGCTGCTTCGATATCTTCTTTCTTGTCGGCTGATTCAGCTGGGTGAGAGGAAGATCCTGGCAAACTCATACCTAGAACTTCAATAGCAGTCGCCATGGTATTAGCTGTATACATACCACCACAGCCACCAGGGCCAGGGCAGGCATTACATTCGAGACGTTTCACGTCCTCAGCTGTCATGTCACCGTGGTTCCATTTTCCGATTCCCTCAAAAACAGAAACCAAGTCAATGTCTTTGCCATCAAGATTTCCCGGTGCAATAGTTCCACCATAGGCGAAAATGGCTGGAATATCCATATTAGCAATGGCAATCATAGAACCAGGCATGTTCTTATCACAGCCACCGATAGCGACGAAGGCATCGACGTTGTGACCACCCATCGCCGCCTCGATAGAGTCCGCAATGATATCACGAGATGTTAGAGAGAAACGCATACCAGGCGTTCCCATGGCAATCCCGTCCGCTACGGTAATGGTACCAAACTGAACAGGCCAAGCGCCTGCGGATTTGACACCTTCTTTAGCCAATTTCCCGAAATCATGCAAGTGGATGTTACATGGTGTATTTTCCGCCCAAGTCGAAATCACTCCCACAATCGGTGTTTCAAAGTCCTTATCTGTCATACCAGTCGCACGCAGCATGGCACGGTTTGGTGATTTAACCATGCTGTCATAAATGCTACTGCGGTGACGTTTATCTAATTCAGTCATTTGTTCCCTCCCATTTCAGTTTTTACTATTATAGCACATTTTAAAGGCAATGAACAGAAGAAAATTCTTGAATTTTCAGAAAATTTCGATTAATTTGATTGAATGACTTCTAATTTTTTCATCTTTTTTTGTCAAGTAACTTTACTTTACAAAAAAAATGTGTTATCCTAGTATGGTTGATGAAAATCACTAGATTGAATCGAATTTAAATACCTAAAGGAGAAATCAAAATGGCAGTACCTGCACGTCGCACTTCAAAAGCGAAGAAAAACAAACGTCGTACACACTACAAAGTAACAGCTCCATCTGTAAACTTTGACGAAACTACTGGAGATTACTCACGTTCTCACCGCGTATCACTTAAAGGATACTACAAAGGACGTAAAATCGCTAAAGCTGCATCAGCTGAATAATAGAAGGGAGATATCATGCGCGTAAATATCACACTTGAACACAAAGAATCTGGTGAACGCTTGTACCTTACTTCTAAAAACAAACGTAACACTCCAGACCGTCTTCAATTGAAGAAATACTCACCAAAACTTCGCAAGCACGTTGTGTTTACAGAGGTTAAATAGTGGGTCATTACGTTTCAGTAGAAACGAAAAAACCTTGATTTAACGCGATTCTTGAATTTTCAAAGTTCAATGTATTGCAATAAAAATCAACCGAATGGCTACATTTTTGACTACATTTTTTGTGAAATAAATTAGATGTTCGGATATATAGAAAACGCTCTAGCTATATTTGTACTGACCCCAAAAAGTTAGACAATTAATTTATCCAAAGGATTTAGTTCTGTACTGCACAGGACTAAGTCCTTTTAGTTTTTTCTTAATTCGTTTATTGTTGTAGTAATCAATATAGTCTACAATGGCTTGTTCCAATTGCTTAAGCGACTGAAACGACTTCTCATAACCGTAAAACATTTCGGATTTTAAAATGCCAAAGAAGGACTCCATCATACCATTGTCTGGGCTGTTACCTTTACGTGACATGGATGGCTGAATTCCCTTACTCTCTAAAAACCTGTGATAAAAATCGTGTTGATATTGCCATCCTTGATCACTATGGAGAATCGTATTCTCATAGTATTTCTCTGTGAATGCCTGCTCCAACATCGTTTTTACTTGTTCTAAATTAGGCGAACGAGAAAGATTAAAAGCAATAATTTCGCTGTTAAAGCCATCTAAAACAGGCGATAAATAGAGTTTCCGTGTGCTATTTGGAATGGCAAACTCTGTCACATCCGTATAGCACTTTTCCATTGGCCTTGATACTTCAAATTGACGTTGAATGAGATTCTCTGCTTTCTTGCCAATCTCTCCTTGATAAGAAGAATACTTCCGTTTACGACGAATTCGAGCCTTTAAACCAAGGACCTTCATCAGACGTTGAACTTTCTTATGATTCACTACAAAACCGCGATTTCTTAGTTCAAGAGTAACTCTACGATGGCCATAATTTTCTTTATGGTCATTATAAATGGCCTGAATTTCGGTTTTAAGCTCTTTATCTTTATCAAACACATCTAGTTGCTTCAACTTGATAATAGTAAGTCGAGCGAGCTAAATGGGCTGTTTCAAGAAGAAAATCTAGTCGAAATTCTCCTGAAACCATTTCTCCAACTGTCTCTGCCTTTCTCGCTCTGGGGCTTCGTCCCTTTCCTCTAACTCTTTTAACTTTTTTAGGTAGGCCACCTCAGTCCGTAATCGTTCATTCTCCTCCTGAGGTCGTTCTAATTCTGTCAACTCTTCCCAAGTTTTCTTCCGTTTACCCCCCATTATAGATGGTCTCCCTCTTGTTTTCTCAACAGAGTATACTCGTTTTTCCTATATTGTGCTAGTCAATTTGTCAACAGCGAACGGTCGGGCAAAGTATAATCTAAAGCTACACTTCTTTGTGAACAACCTTCTAGCAGAACTTCCTCAGCCATTTCTTGTTTTAAGTGAGGAGAATAGTAACGATTTTTTCCTTTTTTGACGAACTCTATTCCGTAACGATCAATCAATTTAATCATGTACCTAAGATTAGAATTGTTTATCCCAAATTTATTTGAAAGCTGTTTGAAACTTTGTCCTTGTTTTCTTAGTTCATAGATTTGAACTTTATCTTTATAACTCAATTTCATAATAAAACACCCCAAAAGTTAGATGTTTTCTGTCTAACTTTTGGGGTCAGTTCAATTGTCTAGAGCGTTTTTGTGTTGTTTAAGAAAATTAGATGTTGGTTTTAGATAACTACTCATTTCAGATTTTTTAAACAAGATTTAATTGTTGATAACTAGAAAGGATTATTATGTTTGCAAAAAACAAATTTCAATACTGTATTTACAATCATGAGAGACTAGAACTTCATGAGCTTCAAAAGGAATATCAAAAGGATAAAGCTGGGACAAAACTTAAGTATGAAAACCAATTGTTCGCAATCCTTCATGGATAGAGCGCAAGTTGTTCTCGATAGCTCAAAGATCAGCTTGATGTATTATTCTTTCAGCCATAATATCCCCCTTGTTAATGATTTTTAAATTAATTAGACAAAATTTGGCCATAGAATATTCTTATCTTAAAGAAATAATTATATACTGAAAAACAGGTCGCAATTACACATGATTCAGATAAAATATACCAGAACTATTTTAGTTTCTTCTTATAGAAATAAGAAAATCATAATTGATACTTTAATTCAACATACTATGAAATGAGAATATGAAGTTTTCTATGAGGAAAATGTGCACTTGATTTGACATTTTAGGGCGTACGAAACCTTTGAATACAGGCTTCTTTCTATCTAAATGTTTTTGCAGATACTTTTTTTGTACAAATTTGTATTACGAGTGTGTAACTGATAGACAAACACTAAAATATATGATAAACTAAAGTAGGAAAAAATTTAAAAGGAGAATCCTTATGTCATCAATTAGTTTGACTCCAGAACAGTTACAATCTCAGGCGGCTATTTATCTTAGCGCTAAAGATCAAATTGAACAAGCGGTACAAACCGTTAATCGCACAAATGGAGAAATGGCATCACAATGGAAAGGGCAAGCATTTAATGCTTACCTTGAGCAATACAACCAGTTGTATACACATGTTCAAAAATTCGAGGAGCTTCTAGTGAGCATCAACCAACAATTGAACAACTATGCTCAAACAGTAGCTGAACGTGACCAACAAGATGCACAAAGCTTTGGTTTGTAGTTAATTTTGAGGAGCGTCAGGGAAACTTGACGCTTATTTTTATACCATGATGAAGAAAATTAAAAAGTACCTATTAATTCTTTGTATCGTATTTCCTGTGCTAGTTTATGCAGACGATGGTAGCTTAAAACTTGATACAGATATCATTACAAATAGTACACAGGACACGGTCAAAAATAGGATAGAATCCAAATATGCTCCAAATTTATTTTTAAATCGTACCCAAAAGGTTGTGGACCAGAGAACTCAAACAACAAAAGAACTTTTACAGGGGGCAGAGCAGACTATATTTACCGATAGTGAAAATCATTCTATTTATCGTTTAGAAACTACTGGCGTTAAAACATCATTGTTTAATCAATACACTGTAGAGGAGAAACCCTCTTTTAAACAAAGTGACTATTCAATTTTTAAGGATTGGATGGGAAGTGTATTGACAAGTTTTTTCTTGTTGTTTATGGTTTTTTTGGGTATCTATTTAGGAAGGAAATGGCATGGATTACGGAAAAATAAAGTTAACTCTAGAGTATAGAACAAAACAAATAGATATTCGAGTTTCAAAATCCCTTACTTGGTTAAGATTAGAAGAATTATTAAAAGATACCAAAGTTAGAGAACAGTTGAATTTACCCCTAAATAGTTCGTTTTGTTTCAAAGTTAGAAATAAACAAATTCATATCGAAACAACGGATATCTTGGCTGCTTATCCAGTTAGTGATGGGGATTATATAGAGATTAAAGATGTATCATAGGAGAAAAAATGTTTGAAGCAGATCAACTACAATTTGTGAGAGAAGGCAACCAAATATCAGTTCAAATTTCTTCATCAGGTTACCATAGAGAACAGCTTGAATTGATTAAAGAATATTGTCCAGTAGAAATAGTGCAGAAAGATGGAGTTCTTTCTTTGCATTATATTATTCCAGAGTATTTTAAAACTGTTAAAGAAGAAATTTTAGACAGAACTACGGAGCTTGAGCGTTTTAGTTTGGCACAAAGCATGTCGGTATTAGTTCATTCTGAAAATGATTATAAAATTCCATATATCCATCCTGAGAACATCATTGTTTTTGGCAGTAATGTACAAATGTTACATTATGGAATCGAAAAATTACTTGCACCTCAACAGCATAGTTCTGAATTCTATTTAGAATCTTATAAAGCTTTAATGATTTCCATTTTACTACCCAAGGTAGATTTTGACTTAGTCATCCATGGGATTGATGCAATAAAGGAAAAGGTGGCACAGGATATTAGTCCCTTAGAGAGTGTAGCTGATGTTAATAAATATATTGCAGAAAAGTATGCAAAATTATCAGAAGAGAGTTCAAAATCTAATTTGTTGGTGAACAAGAAAAAATGGAAGACTTTGTTAATAGGGGGAGCCTTGCTTGCTACAACCACAGTCATTTTAAGTTTTGCCACTTATAAGTCTATGTTTAAAGACGGCCCCCTAAAATCATCAGTCATTATGGCCCAATCAAATTTCATGCGAAAAGACTATTCTGAAACAGTTGAATCATTAAAAAATTATGGTGCAGAATCATTACCAAAAGAAGCTAAGTATATCTTAGCAGCAAGCTATGTCCGTTTAGATAGTTTGAGCGATAAGCAAAAGGAAGTTATTTTAAATACGATTACAGAATCTACAGATGATACAATTTTCTATTATTGGATTTATCTTGGACGTGGAAAATTTGAAAAGGCTCTGGATGTGGCACAAAATATCGGGGACACACAATTGATTTTACACGCTTATACAAATCTATATGAATCAGTCAAAGCAGATATCAATATGAACGGTTCTGAAAAACAAAAGAAACTTGAAGAATATGAAAAGAAAATAAAAGAACTTTCTGCTGAGATTGGAGAAGCTACTACAAATAGTAGTGATACAAAAGCATCTACAAATAGTAGTGATACAAAAGCATCTACTGAGACCACAACTCCTAAGGACAACCAAACAAAAGAAAAGAGTGAACGATAAATGAAGGCAAAAAAGCTAGAATATGATCATCAACTGGGAGACCAATTAGGAGAACTTCATAAACCTATTTATACCTTGTTGATTGAACAAGAAAAATTGGAAAAAATTGATTTGTTTGAAGGACAAGAGGTAAGAGTAGGTACTAACGAGTATACAGTAGAAGGCAGAAGAGTCTATCGAAATGGTAAGGAATTAGAAAGAGGAAAATCTACCTTTGATAAAGAAACTGTAACCTTATTGGTCCCTGAAGAAGATATTTTTATCACTTATATTTTTCCGCCACAACGATTTATTTGTAGCAAGAAAGAATCAGCTGACATTAGTTGGTCACCTTCAAACCAACTTATTTTCTCAAATAATCAAGTACAGGTTACTCTTGGGGAATCTCCGATCTATCTAAACGACTGTCTTATCAAAGAGGAAGGACTTTATCCATTTGAAGTGGGGAGCCGAATGAAGGTTTCTAACTATTTTATAGAAAAAAGAAAGAACCAGTGGAAGATTGGATGTCTTTTTGAAGAACCACAATTGAATAAGAGTCAAATTCTGATACAAGAAAAAAACAATGAATATCCGATGGATTTTCCAGAGTATAGAAGGAGTCCGAGAGTCAACCCTATTATCCATAGTGGGAAAATCATTATCAATCAACCTCCACAGCCGATAAAGCCACCCAAAAATTCGCTCATCCGAGCCATTGTCCCAGCTTTAGGGATGTTTACTTTAACTGCATTGAGTTCAATTTGGACAAAAGGGAATCCTGTAATGATGCTAGGGATGGGTGGTTTTAGCCTCCTGACGGCAGCGACAACTATGAGTCAGTATTTTGAGGAGAGAAAGGATACCAAAGAACAGGAAAAAAATCGTATTCAAGATTACGAAGCATATTTATTAAAACAAGTATCCGACTTAGAAAGCTACTACAAAGAAGAAACTAAGATTCTACATTACAATCAACCGTCAATATCAACCATTACTGAGCTGATTGCAAAGTATGATTCTAGAATTTATGAGCGAATGGACTATAATGAAGATTTCTTACAGGTGTCTTTAGGATTAGGAGATAAATTAAGTCAGCTAGAGTTGCAAACAAATTTTGATGAGCAAAGTAAAGATGAAATATCGCAGTTTGCTCGAACAGTCTTGCAAGACTACAGTTTGCAAAAGAAAGTTCCGATCACGGTTAATATCTTTGAAGCGACAGTTGGTCTTGTTGGAAACAGTGAAGTAACTAGGACAGCTGTGTATAATATGCTCTTACAGATGGCAATGTTCCATAGCTACTTAGATGTTAATTTTATCAATCTTGTTCAAGAACAGAGATATGAGAAAGATTGGTCTGAGTGGCGCTTTCTCCCTCATTTTAATATGCAGGAACGAAATATTCGTGGTTTTGTTCATGATGCTAGAAGCCGTGATGCTGTTCTAAATTCGCTTTACCGTATCATTCAAAAACGTTCCCAAATCAAACGTGAAATGGGGGAAAAAGATGCACGCTTTAAACCTCATTATGTCTTAACGATTATGGATGACTCCCATTTACTTGGCCATAGTTTGAATGAGTATCTAGCCAAGGATTTGACAGAGTTGGGTGTAACAGTCATTTGGGTGAAAGAGGCACGTCGTCTTTTGCCAGAAACTATCACAACTCTAATTGAATATAAGAATCAAAATTTAGGTCAAATCATTAATGATGAAGGTGCCTATAGTGCTCAAACCTTTATTCCCCATCCGCTGTTGGATTGCTATGAAGATTCTATTCGTACTTTAGCAAATCTAAAACACATGGAAGTAGAGAAGAACACGATTCCTAAATCTGTTACTTTTTTGGAACTCTATCAAGTCAGAGAAGTTGAAGAGTTACAGGTTGCGACTAGATGGTCCAAAGCGGATACTTTTAAAACGTTAGCGGTGCCATTAGGATTGCGTGGGAAAGATGATCAGGTGGAGCTCAACTTACATGAACGTGCACATGGACCACACGGCCTCGTAGCAGGAACTACTGGTTCAGGTAAATCGGAGATTCTTCAGTCTTATATATTATCCATGGCTGTAAATTTTAGTCCGGAGGATGTTGGATTTCTTACCATTGACTTCAAGGGTGGTGGGATGGCGAATCTTTTCAAAGATTTACCACATATGCTTGGGTCTATTACTAACTTAGAGGGAGCTGCTAGTGCGCGTGCCCTAGCTTCTATCAAAGCAGAGTTACAAAAACGTCAACGACTATTTAATCAATTTGGCGTCAACCATATCAATGGATACACTAAATTATATAAGGAAGGTCAACAAGCTACTGACAAATCAGGTTATCCAGACAAACCATTACCTCATCTCTTCCTTATTAGTGATGAGTTTGCTGAATTGAAAGAACATGAACCAGAATTTATGACAGAGCTGGTTTCGACAGCCCGTATTGGACGTTCGCTTGGAGTTCATCTAATTCTTGCTACACAAAAGCCATCAGGTGTCGTGAATGATCAAATATGGTCAAACTCGCGTTTCAAACTAGCTTTGAAAGTGTCAGATGAGTCTGATTCAAATGAAATTATTAAAACACCAGATGCGGCGAGCATTACTGAACCAGGGCGTGCTTACCTACAAGTAGGAAACAACGAAATCTATGAATTGTTCCAGTCTGCATGGAGTGGTGCGCAGTATGCCCCACAAACAGAGGGAGTTCAAGAAGTTGTTGATGAACGAATCTGGTTGATAAATGACCTAGGACAATATGAATTACTATCTGATGACCTATCTAAGGACGAAAATTATACTGCTGATCAGACGGAAGAAATCACGGAACTCTCAGCTGTTGTAAACTACATAGCAAGAGTGAGCAAGACTGTTCCCCTCAACCTGCCAGATAAACCGTGGTTAGAACCACTAGAGACAGCCATCATATCCCCTCAAACAGATATTCACTGGACCGACGAAAAAGTATTGGCCGTTCCTTTTGCTCGAATGGATATTCCGACAGAGCAACGTCAGAAGGATTATCATTTTGATTTGGAAAAAATGGGGCATACAGTTTTCTATGGTTCACCTGGTTTTGGGAAATCCCTAGCTCTTCAAACTCTAGTGTTAAATCTCGCTCGTTTGAATACTTCAGAGCAAGTACAAATCAATTTATTTGACTTTGGGACAAATGGACTCTTGCCACTAAAAGATTTACCTCATGTAGTTGATTTGACACGGTTTGATGAAGAAGAAAAACTGGTTAAGTTTTTAAAACGTATTGACCAAGAGTTGAAGATTCGCAAGGAAAAATTTGCCCTCTATAATGTAGCAAGCCTTTCTCAATACGAACAAAAATCGGGTGAGAAACTCCCTGCTATTCTTACTATTTTTGACGGGTTTGATACTATAAAAGACACACCACTAGAAGAAGCTATTGAAAGTATGATTAACCGCATCCTACGTGAGGGAGCGAGTCTTGGATGCTATGTGATTTTGACAGCACTTCGTTCAAATAGCCTTAAAATCAGTATGTCAAGTAATATCACCTCGCGCTTGGCCTTTTACCTGGTTGATGAAGGAGCTTCTAAGGAAATTATCGGACGCGATGCTTTAATTCAGCAAGAAATTTTTGGTCGTGCCCAGTTGAAAGAAGATATTCCTTATGCCATTCAGGTTTATCTCCCTATAAGTGGAGAAGGGGACATTGAGCGCCTATATAACTTGGAAGAAGAAGTCAAGTTGATTGCAAGAAGCTGGACAGGAGTTTGCCCAGAACCAATCCCAATGTTGCCAAATGAAGTGACGCTTACACACTTTAGTAATCATCCTAAAGTACTTGAGATGTGGTCGAGGGGAGAATTACCAATAGGGTTTGATAAAGAAACAACGGATCCTCAAGGGTTTGTTCCCGATAGAGATGGGTATTTTGAATTCTTATATGATACCCCGCAACAATTGGAATATTGTGAAAATAGTTTGATGCCAGGTCTGAATAGATTAGTAAATATTGAAAAAATATTATTAAATACCAACAATAGTTACAAAAAAACAGAAGTATTTGATAAAATTATTGATAGAGATAATATACCTAGTTTCTTTAACGATATTCAAGGAGAAATTGAAAGCCGTCACAATGGTAAAGAGGCTTCAATGATGTACGTATTTATCCCAGAGGCGCATATGCTAGGGGCTTTATTAAATATGAAAATAACCGAGGATGTATTTAAAAAGATTGTTAGAAATAGCGGGAAAGTTCACATTCATTTTGTATTTATGGGAGAACAACAAGCTATTAGTGTAGGCTACTTAGATGTTGACAAGGTCTTAAAGAGCAATGTTCCTGCTGGATGTGTTGGAACAAGGTTCAAAGATCAAAATATTTCAAAAGTACAAACGAGCTTCAGCGAGCCAGTTGTAGCAGAGGATGAGACAAACTTTTTTGTGGGTAGAATAGGTTATCGTTTACGATTGGTTACAGATAATGGATAGAATCTTTAACATAAGTTGATAAAAAACAAAGGAGATATAGCTATGTCTCGTGATTACAGTTATGAGATTTACTCTTTACGACAACAGATTTCAACAATGTCTAGTGAAAGAGCGGATATATTAAATAAAATTAGTATTCTAAAACAGAATAAGAGTAAAATACAGAGCAAGAAAAGCGCAATTTCAGAACAATTGTCTCAATACGATTTGATAAAGGCAAAAGCTACTTCTAATTTTGCTGGAAATAGAAGAGATGATTTTAATAATAAAATAGAGACGCTAAAGGGATCGATTTCCCAATGGTTGGAGAATACCCAGAATAATATTGATTTGATTGACCAAAAAATCTCAACCTATACGGCTGAAGCTTCTAATTTAGCAATTGGTATGAATTACGCTAGCCAATCACTAAATACTTATATTTATCTTCAAAGCCAAAATGAAGATTAAGGGGGAGAGTTATGGGAGAAATAAAATTAGATTATAATATTTGGTCTGTTGATGTTGTTTCATATTCTTCATCAATTGATGCTTTGTCCGATCTTTCAAAACCTGCCTTGAGCGAGAATGACTTACAACCTTTCCTTAAAATTAATACGATGATAGATGAGTTAAACAGTTCGATAAAAACATTTAAAAGCAATTCAATAGATCAGACTAGGAATATGTCCAAAGCTGTAGCGAATAAAGTGTCTGATGATGTTGCTGGGGCTGCAGGTTTTAGAGGAGGATAAGATGATTTCACAAGAAATGTTATGGGCGCAGTATTTTACAGAGTCCTATCTTGGATTTAAGCCAAATTCACTCATCGATCAAATCGCTAAAGCTATTATTTATAGACCAGATTTATTTAGAACATTGGTTTCAAATTTGTCTCAGAGTGATATGAGTTATGAATACAATCCAACAATTGGAGCAAGTATTGATTTTCGCTTCAATAAGGGAGAGGTTATTATCACTCGTCTTGGGGAAACTCAGCTTTTTTCCACATCTGAGTTTGTGCGTTTACTTGGATTAATTGATAAAATTTATACAGAAATTCTGCCATTAGGTAGTGTTATTCAAATAAATAGAGAAAAGTTACCCAAAGATGCTCTTGAGGATTTTATTGAAGAAATGCCTATCTATGTATTAATTACAGGACAACGGGTATCAATTGAAAACAAATTTTATCTAGATTACACAGGATATTTTTGGCCCAAAGGTTTGATTCCAAATCAAGAAACCTTAGTTATATCCGATGACATGATTGCATCCGTCCTTTTTAGGGGGCCAGAGAAGAATGATATTCAGGAACAACATGTCTTAAACCTACGTCGCCAACTACTTGCAAAGGATCTGGATTCTTATACTTTTCACAATTATCAAATGGAGGCTAGCCAATGAAATATAAGTATTCTGAATTATTGATAGCGCGCGAGGGACTTTATCGTTCAAAAAGTGGATTTGAGGATAAGATTCTAGCAGCGATTCAAGGGACTCGAGAGTTGATTGGCACCGAAAGTTTTCGTTCTGCCACCAAAGATGCGATTAATGCAGAACTGAGTAATTATAACCTGCCTTTATTATTTAGTTACCATGATTTAGCCAATGGTTTATATAATGAGTGGGATCGGCTGATGTTACGCTTTCAGGAGTTGGTTGATGAGCATAGTCCTGCTGCTGTCATTGATACGTCAGAATTTTCTGGTTTAAAAACAGCTGTGGGAAAACCGACTCAAGAGATTTTGAACTTGATTGCCCATCCAGACCTGACAATAGCTTACTCTGCAATTGGAGGTATGGTGGGCATCAGCAATCCTTCTTCCGCAGATATCAAAAGCCATAAGGAAGAAGCCCTGCAATCTCTTCGTACAACTGAAAGTCGGATGGAATCATTTAATAGTGAACTGTTGGGGAGCGGCGTGACCACTACCCTATCCACAATCGCAAGTGGTTTGAGTCGGTCTCGCAAAGCTGTTGCTATGACAGACCCTTATCACAATGTGGAAGCCCTTGCAATTTTTAAGGACACGAAGTTACGGGATCAACAGATTGAGAATTCTAAAGCTCTGCATGAGGAGCTAATCCGTTATATTCGACATTATAATCCAGAAACAACCTTTGACTTGAGCCAGATGAGTGAGCAGGAACTACAGACCTTGGGTCGTACGATCTCTCTTGCCTCCCATGGGAATGGCGGTAAGAAACCTCAGGAGCTGATTGATTTCTTGAAAGGGAATGAAGTTACGTTTGAGAAGGAGATCACAGTATATGACGATGGTCAGCACTATCTCAAGAGTAAAATCCAGATAAAAGGTCACTTCAAAGGGGAAAGTGCCATCACTTTTAACACTAAATATAAAGATGGTAAGTTAAGTCAAGAAGGAGAGTATAGCGTAGGGGGACTGAGTACAGATTTCCTAGATGAAAAGCCCAATTATAAGACGAAGATAGGGCTAAAGGACTATTCTATAACGGGTGAGTTCAGTCTAGCAGACAAGATTAGTTCAAGCTACGGGAGACTCGCCCCCAACCTTTCCATTGGCTTTGGCTATAAGAATCGCTCTCTTGAGGTTGGTACCAAGTCAGAGAATGGCTATCGTGTTTCCTATGTAAAAGAACATAACCAGGTCAAACAAGACTACGCAACAGTTAAAACAACCACTGAAACAGGGGTGAGAACGGTGGATCATGGAGAACAGATATTAAAAGCGGGGAAAGTAGTAGTTGCTACAGTTTTTGTTATTGGTGCTATAATTTATGGTGTTACACTTAGTGCATCTACATTTGGATTTGGAGTCTCGATAGCGGCTCCAGTAATAGCGAGCGCCCTCTTATATTTAAGTTCTACAATGGAGGATAATGATGAAAGAAATATTAAATAACTATTCGTTGAAAATATCTGGATTTGAAATTCCAAAATTATATAATTTGACAAAAATAGTATACATTTGCTTATTTCCTATAGTTTGTCTAGCATTTATAGGGATGGTTGTTGAATTATTTAAAGGTGGGGAAATGAATTTTATGAAATTCATTACTTATACGGTAGTATGTTTTGGGTTTGAGACACTCCTTTCATTAAACAATAAACTAGTTAAATTAGCTGTAGATAATATCCTTTTGACGGATATTAATTTCGACAAGCACATAAGTTATTATCGTTATGTGGCTGAACACTCAGTCAAGTCTCAACAACTGTTTAATAATGCAAATTGTTTACTAGCTATTGCCCAAGCGTCATACTACCAAGGAAAGTTTGAAGAAACACTTGATAATTTGGAACGAATAAATTTTGAGGATAAAAATTTTAATAAGAAATTTGAGATCCAATTGTCCACAGCTTACTTTAAGATTCTTTCTCTAATCCATGCTGATAAAACAGAAGAAATTTCGAACCAAATCGATATGTTAGCTACATTAAAAGTTCGAACAAATTCTCAGGTTACTAGGCAGACGAATGCAATAAACATAATACAAGCTATAGAGAATCTTGTTTTAAATAAAATATCAAACGACTATTTCGACACTGCGGAACCAGAAAATAAGTTAGCTCGAATCATGTTCTCTTATTACGGAGCTCTCAATGCCCAATTAAAAGGAGACGAAGCTCGTACTCGTAATTTGTTTGAAAGCATAGCTCATGAAAATCCAGAACTCTTTTATGTTCAGGAAGCGCAGAAATATTTAGAAGGAGAAAACTGATGTCAGAACGTACTGCTTTACCGATTGGAAGTGTTGTTCGAGTGAGAGAAGGTGTAGAGCCTGTCATGATTGTTAATCATTGTCCAGTTACTGAAAAGGACGGCAGGCAAGGTTATTTTGATTTTGGAGCAGTCAGTCTTCCGCTAGGACTCATTAATCAAAACATTATCTTCTTTAACAAAGAGGATATTGATGAAGTTCTATTCTTTGGTTACATCGATCGTAGATTTCAAGACTTTTTGAGTCGTTATGATGAGGAAGTCTCAAAAATCAGCTATGAGCGCTTTAGTGTAGATGATTTTAAAAAATGACATACAAATCCTAGAATTTCATTCTAGGATTTTCTATATGGTGAGAAAATGTTATAATGAAGATTAAGTAGACTGGTCACTGGTGAAATTTGCCCATCCAGACCTGACAATAGCTTACTCTGCAATTGGAGGTATGGTGGGCATCAGCAATCCTTCTTCCGCAGATATCAAAAGCCATAAGGAAGAAGCCCTGCAATCTCTTCGTACAACTGAAAGTCGGATGGAATCATTTAATAGTGAACTGTTGGGGAGCGGCGTGACCACTACCCTATCCACAATCGCAAGTGGTTTGAGTCGGTCTCGCAAAGCTGTTGCTATGACAGACCCTTATCACAATGTGGAAGCCCTTGCAATTTTTAAGGACACGAAGTTACGGGATCAACAGATTGAGAATTCTAAAGCTCTGCATGAGGAGCTAATCCGTTATATTCGACATTATAATCCAGAAACAACCTTTGACTTGAGCCAGATGAGTGAGCAGGAACTACAGACCTTGGGTCGTACGATCTCTCTTGCCTCCCATGGGAATGGCGGTAAGAAACCTCAGGAGCTGATTGATTTCTTGAAAGGGAATGAAGTTACGTTTGAGAAGGAGATCACAGTATATGACGATGGTCAGCACTATCTCAAGAGTAAAATCCAGATAAAAGGTCACTTCAAAGGGGAAAGTGCCATCACTTTTAACACTAAATATAAAGATGGTAAGTTAAGTCAAGAAGGAGAGTATAGCGTAGGGGGACTGAGTACAGATTTCCTAGATGAAAAGCCCAATTATAAGACGAAGATAGGGCTAAAGGACTATTCTATAACGGGTGAGTTCAGTCTAGCAGACAAGATTAGTTCAAGCTACGGGAGACTCGCCCCCAACCTTTCCATTGGCTTTGGCTATAAGAATCGCTCTCTTGAGGTTGGTACCAAGTCAGAGAATGGCTATCGTGTTTCCTATGTAAAAGAACATAACCAGGTCAAACAAGACTACGCAACAGTTAAAACAACCACTGAAACAGAGGTGAGAACGGTGGATCATCTCCAAAGGACATTTGACTATGTCGCAGAGCATCCGGTCGCAGCTGTATTTTCTGTAGCAGCTGTAGTTTTTGGAGTGGTTGCTGCCCCTGTTATTGGAACTGCGTTAGGTGCTTTTGGAACTCTAAAATTACTAGGAGGGTTAACTAGCATCCTTATTGGAATATCTATTTTTAATAATAAAGGGGAGTAATATATGAAACTAGTAAAAAGGATAGTCAGTTCAGCGACGGAGGATATCTTACTTAAAATAGAGACTATTAGTCAGCTTAGTTCAGTCTTAGGAATATCTTTGGGAGTGCTGGCAGTGATTCTAGAATCTAAAGGTAATGAAAAATTATGGTCGTTAATATTTATATCAATGATGTTGGGATTCCTTATTCTTGTTTTATATCTACGAGTTGTATCCAATAAGGTAATCTATTTAATGTTACACGATTCTATAGATTTAGAGGTATATGAAGCTATGTTTAAGGTTGAAGCTGAAAAATCTATTAAGCCCTATAGAGCAACGTACCAAGAAAATTTCCATTTTGTTAAGGGACAAGTGACTTATTTGAAAGGAGATTTTCAAGCTGCGAAAGAAAATTTTGAAAAAATTAATTTAAAAAAAGTTTGGAAGAGATTTAGTACAGACATATTCCTAAGATTAACTTATGGTCAATTGTTGGTTTCCATTCATCTTCAAGATGAACCAGCTATCGCTTTCTTTGAGGAACAATTGTCCAAGGCGCCAGATTCGAAAGATGGGAAGGCTAAACTCGTTGCTCAAGCCCAAGCCATAAAAGATATTGTGTTCAATAAAGAAGTGAACGACTACTTCGATACCACAGAACCTGAAAATAAGCTAGCCCGAATCATGTTCTCTTATTACGGAGCTCTCAATGCCCAATTAAAAGGAGATGAAGCTCGTGCTCGTAGTTTGTTTGAAAGCATCCCCCATGAAAATCCAGAGCTTTTCTATGTACAGGAAGCGAAGAAATATTTAGAAGGAGAAAACTGATGTCAGAACGTACTGCTTTACCGATTGGAAGTGTTGTTCGAGTGAGAGAAGGTGTAGAGCCTGTCATGATTGTTAATCATTGTCCAGTTACTGAAAAGGACGGCAAGCAAGGTTATTTTGACTTTGGAGCTGTCAGTCTTCCACTAGGGCTTATGAATCAAAACATTATCTTCTTTAACAAAGAGGATATAGATGAAGTTCTATTCTTTGGTTACATTGATCGTCGTTTTCAAGACTTTTTGAGTCGTTATGATGAGGAAATTTCAAAAATCAGCTATGACCATTTCACCATAGAAGACTTCAAAAAATGACATACAAATCCTAGGATTTCATTCTAGGATTTTCTATATGGTGAGAAAATGTTATAATGAAGATTAAGTAGAATGGTCACTGATGAAATTTGCCCATCCAGACCTGACAATAGCTTACTCTGCAATTGGAGGCATGGTTGGCATCAGCAATCCTTCGTACTTGAACTTGATAAGAGCCTTTCCCCAAAAGTTTCTCACTTTTGGGGATTGATTCAAAGGGAGTAAGTTTAATCAAAAGGATATGTATATGGGTTGTTGATTCTACGCAAAATATGCTAAAATGAAGTACAGTTTATAAAAAGGAGAAGGGAAATGGGGTCGTATTATAAACAAATTGCGGCTAGATTTCGTCGACAAGCTGCTGAAGCTCAAAGAGCAAAAAGTGTAGTTGACGGGAAAATATCTAGATTAAGAAAAGCTAGCAGTAGTTTAGCAAGTGAGATACAGTCTATTGATAATCGTGCAAGATCTTTAGGTCAGATTCTTCCTTTAGATTCCTCTAGTTTTAAGGGGAGTCGTCAGCAAGATTTTGAAGGTCATTTTTATAATTTAGGAACGAATATTACTAATTTTCGAGATAGCCATAACAATAATAAAACTGCTATTGAGGATAAGATACGTAGTCTGGAAACTCAATCAAGTGAGCTACAGTCTGCAATAGCATCTTATTATCGTCAGGCTCGTGTCTATGAATATATGGAGGATTAGGGAGAGAAATGGTAGATACAGGTGTAAATCAATCCAGTTGGAACACTATTACAAGAGATGTTTCTACTTCAACTACAGGAATCGGTAAACTAAGTGATATGCGATTTAGTCGCACAGATCTTACCCCTTTTACCACTTTTAATGACGTTTTGGAGCACTTTAACAAGTCTATTGTTACTTTGAAAAATTTTACCAGCGCAGATGCTCTAAAAATGGAACAAGCAGGACAGAATAAGATAGATGATGACGCGCATGAAGCAGGAGCTATCACAGCAGGAGCTATTGCATCAGGAGGGTTGCGACCATGAAGGAAGAACAAATGATTTTATTCGCCCGAGCCTTGTCTAGATGTAGCCTATCTGAAAAGGAGCAGGAAGTATTGACAGCGGTAGCGATGACCCTATCAGGACATCCAGATGTTTTTCGGGCCTGTTATATAGCTTTTATGAATGACGAACCTAGCTATCATTATCATCCAATGATAGGGGCGCCGTTGGAGTTTTTCTATGAAAAAGAACTCGTGCGAATTCGGCGTCTCCAAGAAGAAGTCACTTTACCTCGTTCGCTATTTATCCAGTATGCTTCCTATGTGGATCTCTGCTTAAGTCGTATCTATCCTTTGGGTACTGTTGTGGAACTTGATCGTGAGCTTCTTCCGAAGGACTTGGTTGAATCATTTGAAAGCGAGCAGATGGACTTTTTTGTAGTCATTTCGGGTCGTCGAGTTGATTTGGATAATGGTCATTATATGGACTACATCGGTCATGGCTATCCATTTGGATTACGCTTTGACACTTCACCCTTGTTTTTAAGCAATCTCTTGATTAAGAGAGTAGTATCAGAAGGGTATTCGGATACCGTGGATGAACATTACTGCCAAGAAGCTCTGCGTAAGGACTATCTAGACGCAGGACTGATTTCCAGTGTTTACTCAGAGGAGGAAGTGAATGAAGATTGATGTATCCGAAGTTCGAGTTCAAAAAGAGTTGTTAGTTATTTCGGTAAATAGTATCAAGGAACAGCTATCTGTTTCGAGAAGCCGTCTATCAGAGGTCGTTTCAACCGATAGTCTTAAAGGGGCAGTGAAGGATGCCATTAACCAGAAGGTGACCAACTATCAGATACCACTAGTTGATAACTATGTCAATGCCCTAGATAGCATTGTCAGTCGCTATGATGGACTTGTGAAGCTCTTTCAAGACACGGTGTCAGAGACCGACAACAGTGCCATTATTAAGACAGAATATCTAGAACGCATCAAGCAACGGATGAAAGATCCGATCGAGGGATTGAAGAGCAGTTCCAGTAAGACGAAAAATATCTATGCAGGGATAAGTGATATCCTAACGTTAACGAATCCTAGTTTGGATAGTGTGAACACGAGCTATAATCAAGCAGTCAAGAGTTTAGATGATACCATAAAGAACATGGAAGCTTTTAATAGTGTTCTTCTAAAAACAGATACCTTTGACCTTATCGATATGCAAAATAGTGAAATCGCAACACTATCAGGTTATGCCCCTCTTCCGTATGGGAACCCCGCATTGAGAAATTATTATAATCGAACTCAGTTTAAAAACTCAGTTTCAGAGATTCACACAGCTATCCATAGCAACTCCAAAGCTGTGAAGTACCAAAATGCTCTTGCAAAACAGCTTGCCGAGTCTAAGTATAGTGGGACGGTGGCCGAAAATGAGAACTTAATAGATTCATTATTTAATGTTTATAAAAATGTCACAAAGAGTGATTTATATAAAAATAGTAAGGACTATAAAAAACATTTAAAATCTATTTTGCCAGCTTTATATGCGTTGTATCGTTTTAGTCAAAATAAAAAAGGAGATACCATTGTTCTTAAAGAGACAACAAAATTTGGAAAACTTCTAGATAATTATTTTGAAGTTACCAAGAAATTAAATGGTAGTCGTACTTATAAGGTAGTTCAATATAAAAACGGTGGTGTTCCACAGACCTTCAAATCCATAATGAAAAAGCTAGGCTATACTAAATATAATGAAGAATTGAGTAAGGTTTTCAAATCTTTTACAGATACAACTCGATTTAGTACCAAAGTGGCTAGTGTCGGAAAATCACTTGTGTCTACAACTGGAAGCCTATTGAAAGAAGAATTTATTAAAGAGATAACTTTCAAAGGCGCTGGTAAAGGCCTGTGGAGTTTAGGAAAGGCAGGCGCATCTGGAGGATTTAAAGGTTTAGTTAAGTCTGCTACAGATAGCTTTAAAAATTACAAAGAAGGTTTTAAATCCGCTACGAAGTTTGGTAAGTTTTTAAAAGGTGCTGCAGTTGTTGGTGTTGCTTTAGATGTGGTTGATACTTTCTCAAAAATCCACGATAATAAACAAGAGGCTAAACGTCAAGGTCTAAGAGGAAATGAAGTTAAGGCTAGTGTGGCAACAGGTTTTGTAATAGATGCGGCTAAGGCCGCAGGGACAACTGTTGCTGCAACTGCCGCAGCGAGTGCTGGGGCTGCTTTAGCAGGTGTTGGGTTAGGTCTATTAGGTGTTGCAACAGCCCCTGCTTGGGTAACTGGAGCAGTAGCAATCGGAGCATCTGCTGCAGCGGTAGCTGGGCTGAACTGGCTTGATAAAAAGTTTAATGTCACTGATAACCTGAAAAAAGGTGCCAATAGCCTGATCAAAGGTATGAGAGGATGGTTTAAATGATACTGGAACGAATTAAAAAAACTTTTGAATTTCAACGAAGCAAAATAAAAGGCCCTGTTCCACTTTGGGGAGTATTAAATGGGATTTTTATTTTGTATCCTATAGCCTTTTTTATGTTTATGGCAGGAGGGTTAGAGGTTCTAAAAAATGAGGACTTATATCAAGGGCTGCTTATTGCAGGGATTGTTGTCTGGATTTTAAATCTTGTTTTTCTTCTGGATCTTAAGAGAGGAATTTTAACCAGTTTTGGAACCTATCTCATGTATCTGACTGGTCATGTTTATACCATTATTGGATTTAGTAGTTTGAGTGGGGACCATAACTTTATTGTTCTAAAGTTATCTCTCCCCCTTATCTATGCCATTATAATTATTATCGTCATGAGCTGTTTGGTTGACTTGGACTCTGAAGAAATTATTTCGGAGAAGGCTGGGAAAATTATGCTTAACTATGTGATGGGGCCACCTTTAATTTTAAGCACTTGCTTTATTTTAGTGGGAGTGTTTGGTTATGATTTTTTAATGAGCTGGGGAGTATCTTTACTCTTAATGATTTTTGGACAATTTCTGTATGCATCTTGGTTTGTGATTATCTACGCCTACCAACATCGTCATGATATTGAGGAAACAAGACCAATCAAGCATATAGAAGTGTCTTCGGATTTGATTCAAAATAAAGAATTTGATAAAAATAGATTTAAAAAGGAAACGAAACATGATTAAAGAAATCCAAATTCATATGGAACATTTGATGACAGACCAGGTCCAGATTCAAGCGGACGAACTATTGGAGTTGTTTGTCCACACAGAACTCTTACCCTATACCAATGGCATCTATAAAGATGGTCCGACCATTTTTGAAATGACTCCAACTCAATTTGACGAAGAAGAACAGGATGTTACCCTTTATATACCTGTCATTTCAGAAACAAACTCAACGAGCCAACTAAGGTACCAAGCTAGTTTAAATATTGAGGGTATCAGTAAACGTGTGCCATTTGAGGATGGCTTGGACCAGTCCATCTACGAGATGAAGGATTACATCAGAGAGCACGGTTGGAAGTTGCAAGACAAGTTGTATCTGGTCTTGATTCCAGTTTATGATGATTTGTTTGTAGATTTGATTATCCCAGTGGAGAAGTAAAATGGCAGAAATTACATATGGTATGAATCAATCATTAATGATGAGTAATGTCTTAAGTATCGATTACAACATTACTGGTGATGAAATTGCAGTAGCCTTTCAAGATATGGTTCAAACAGCCGTAGCGGCTGGGTATACGCCAAAAAGCAATCCATTTTACTCATGTCCTCATATCGGAGAGTTGGATGATGGTACATACAATATCACAGTCTATCTTCCCGTTCATGAGGATTATCTAGGAGAGAATGAATTGCTTGAAGGGACAGCTTATAATAGTTATTTTTTAGTTCCGCAAATGGTAGGAGCTAGAGTTACTGGGGAGGAAGCAGTCAACTTTGATAAGGCTATATACGGCTTAACCAATTTATTGATCGACAATGACTTAGAAGAATCTACACCCGTATTTTATATTTCAAGTAAGATAAATGATGTTTTGTATACAGATATCATGGTAGGGGTTCGAGATAAAATGAATTGAGGATAATAGAAAACTTAAGGAAATAAAGAGACTTAAAACTACTCATGTTCGTTTCCTTGTAGAACTTATAAATGACATACAAATCCTAGGATTTCATTCTAGGATTTTCTATATGGTGAGAAAATGAAACACCTAAAATTTAGTATATAGGTAGGTGCATAAGCAAGTTACGAATTGGTAAGTTTTATTAATAGAATAAAGATTATAAGCACTCCTTGCCTGACTCTAGTATTCGTGGTATAATAAAGAGATAAATGAGAGAGGTTAGCTATGAAAAAAATAATTATAGGTAGTAGTGTTTTTGTAACTTTGTTGGTTGGTTCAGGAGCAACATTTATTTATTTAAAGAATCAAGAGATTTCTGTAACAAATAAGGTTAACGATCGTAAATTGAATATTGCTCTGGTAAATGAAGATGCTGGAGGCGTATTAAATGGCAACGCCTATAATCTAGGAAATGATTTCACAAATTTATTATCAAAAGAGAATACAAATCAATGGACTGTCATGACTCGTAATGTTGCTGAAAATCGATTTGAAAATGGGTCGGTTGATGTAATTGTTTATATCGAACAACAGTTTTCAGAAAAAATAGCTCAACTGGAAAGTTTTAATCCTGATAGAGCAAAGATAACATATAAAACGAAATCAAATTTAGATCCAGTTAAATCTAAGAATGTTGAGTTACGAGTAGGCGAGTACCTCAATACTATTAACCAAAATGTTATAAAAATGTATTTTTCAAGTGTTATCAACAATCTAGATGATGCTAAAAGAAATGTTGATAATATTGTAAATGAACAGTCTGGGACGCATTCAAAAATTTCTCAATATATCTATGGTCCGTCAAACGAAGCAAGTCAGTCTATGTTAAGCACTTTGGAATTTGCTTCAAATCTACAGAAAACGAATTCGTCTTATGAAGATTCTCAGAAGGCTTTTTCTGATTCTGTTGCTAGCCTTTTAAATAATACAGGAATCGGATTAGAAAAACAACTTACGGAAGTTAAAACTTATTTTGATGCTCAGAAGGAAATATTTGAAAAGAATGTCTTAACAACCAATAGCACCTTGAAAGAACAGCATGAAGAAAATTCTAAAATTATAGATGGTTTAAATAATTCGGTGCTTAAATCATTGTATCAATTTGGAAATAGTACAGATAAGGAAAAATCTGAACAAGCTAAACTAGAAGATTTAGTAGTTGATTATCATAAGGTTATTGTTGATTATCAAGGTAAAATAAAAGATAGAAAATCTGAATTTGGACATCTTAAAAAAGAATTAGAAGAAGAGAAAAAGAAAATATCACTCTTTTACTTTGGTAAAGAAGATGTTGATTTAAAATCGGACCTTACTTCGGATGCTAAAGCAACACTTGTAGATCAGATTAATAAAAGTTTGATTACTGAAAATCATTTGCCTGAAACTTATCAAAATTTGATTCGTTCAAATCTAACAGATATTAGTATTGAATCAACTGATTACCAAACTTTATTTAGTAAATTGGAGAAACTCAATGTCCTAACAGCTGATCAAGTCAAAGAATATAATGAAAAAATAGATTTACTTAAGAATTATACTAAATTTGATAAGAAGGCCACCTCTATAAGTGGATTACCTATTTTTGAATTTTTATCGATTGAAAATGATAAGCTCGATAAAGTAACAGAAACTATGGAATTGACAGTTAAATTACCCCAGGCTGAGTCTGAAACTGTCGAAGCTTCTGTGACAAAACCATCCAGTAGTTTGCCTGAATCATCAACGGTAGTTGAGGGTGGCGGAGATTCTAGCAGTTCTAAAGGGACAAAATATTTATCTCCTAAAGCTAAAATTTATGTTACAGGAAATGCTACTTTAGTTGGAGGAGAGCAAACTATAACAGATGATAAGCTTTATACTATGACGGTTGAATATACTTTAGAACCACATTATGGGAAAAATGAAATTTCATTTGAAGTACACATTGGTGAAACTACAATTCCTGTCAAGAAAACTATTTATCGTAGCGATAAAGAAGAGTCAGATGTTTTAGTGAAAAAAGATTTAAAACATATTCTTGATAAATTAAGCAAAATCGATCGTTCAACTGGTATGATTCAAGCAATTTATGGAAGTCCAAGTAGCTCCTCTATTAATTTTTCTGCCTTATCACCAGATTCTGTTTACAATATGTATGGTAATATCAGTCGTGATGATATAGCGACTCAGTTGTCAGAAGATCAAGTTGCTAAGTTTAAAGAGTCAGGTATAGATTTGTTGGAACAAATTCAAAACTCTTTGAAGTCATTAGAAAAATCAAGTAACACATTGCCTGAATTGGCTGAAGCTGAGTTACCAAATGATTATTTCAAAAATCAAATTACAAACTTAGCTAATTGGTATAATAATTCGATTAAGACCTTATCAACCGAGTACGATAAGTGGAAGGAAACGAAAGCAAAACAATTGGAAGTGACGGGTACAGCTTCAAATGCTAATAGCGGAACATTAATAAATGATAGTGAGTCATCAAATCGCTTATATAGATCAATTGAATCATTAGTGTCTACAACTTCTACTGGATCAAAAGAAACTAGTCAAAATCATGAAGCGGTTGGAACTATGAAGGATCAGTTTACTCAATTTGTTGATCAAGTTCAGACTATTAAAGGTAATGTTGATAAGACTATTTCAACTACGAATGATTTGATATCTAATGAAGCAGAAGTTATTCAAGGGAATAGAGACTACGCAGAGTCCTTTAAAACTGTTATGAAGAATATTCGTGATGGTGGAACGACCAATCAAAATGTGATGAATTTTTTATCTAATCCAATTGAAACTAAAAAAGAAACATATGAAGCGCCAATTTCAGTGGATAATAACAGAGTATGGGTTATTTTAGCGATTATTTTATCAGCAATTTCATCAGCAGGAATCACATATTGGTTGACAAAAGAAAAAGGCAAATAATGTAGATAATAACTCTCAAAATGTACTGACCCCAAAAAGTTAGACAATTAATTTATCCAAAGGATTTAGTTCTGTATTGCACAGGGCTAAGTCCTTTTAGTTGGCTCTTTGTCAACTGTAGTGGGTTGAAGAAAAGCTAAGATCTAGAAAGGACACATTTCGTCCTTTCTTTTTTGATGTTCAGAGCGATAAAAATCCGTTTTTTGAAGTTTTCGAAGTTCCGAAAACCAAAGGCATTACGCTTGATAAGTTTAATGAGATTATTAGTCGCTTCCAATTTGGCGTTAGAATAGGGTAGTTGAAGGGCGTTGACGATTTTCTCTTTGTCCTTTAGAAAGGTTTTAAAGATAGTCTGAAAAAGGAGATGAACCTGCTTTAGATTGTCCTCAATGAGTCCAAAGAATTTCTCCGGTTCCTTATTCTGAAAGTGAAAAAGCAAGAGCTGATAGAGATTATAGTGGTGTTTCAAGTCTTCTGAATAGCTCAACAGCTTGTCTAGTATTTCTTTATTGGTCAAGTGCAGACGAAAAGTAGGGCGATAAAATCTCTTATCACTGAGTCTACGACTATCCTGTTGGATGAGTTTCCAGTATCGCTTGATAGCCTTATATTCATGGGATTTTCGTTCAAATTGATTCATTATTTGGATACAGACACGACTCATAGCACGGCTTAGATGTTGTACAATGTGAAAGCGATCAAGAACGATTTTAGCACACGGGAGTGAAACAGTCTGGGGGACTGTTTCAGCCTGAGCCTAGAAATTTGAACGCGAAGCTGTTTAGCCAAGTCATAATAAGGACTAAACATATCCATAGTAATAATTTTCACCTGACATCGAACGGCTCTATCGTAGCGAAGATAGTGATTTCGGATGACAGCTTGTGTTCTTCCCTCAAGAACAGCGATGATACTGAGATTATCAAAATCTTGCGCAATGAAACTCATCTTTCCCTTGGTGAAGGCGTACACATCCCAAGACATAATCTCAGGAAGATGAGAAAAATCAAGTTTAAAGTGAAAGTCATTGAACTTGCGAATAACCTTTGAAGTTGAAATAGACAGCTGATGAGCAATCTTTTGGTTGATGATACGAGGGATTTGGTGATTTTTATTGACGAGGGAAGTCTCAGCGACAGCCATTTTTGAGCCATTGATAGCACTTAAACGGCGTTTTTTAAGGAGAATTCTAGTAGGCATACCAGTCGTTTCAATGTAAGGGACCTTAGTCGGTTTTTGAAAGTCCTATTTCCTCATCAGACTTCCGCAATCAGGACAAGATGGGGCACTGTAGTCCAGTTTAGCAATGATTTCTTTGTGGGTATCCCTATTAACGATATCTATAATTTGGATATTAGGGTCTTTAATATCGAGTAGTTTTGTAATATAATGTAGTTGTTCCATATGAATCTTTCTAATGAGTTGTTTGCTTGCTTTTCATTATAGATCTTATGGGACTTTTTTTCTACAACAAAATAGGCTCCATAATATTCATAGGGGATTTACCCACTACAAATATTATAGAGCCTTTTAGTTTTATTCTTGTACTTCTTTCTGAGCAGCCTTTCCTTGGTCTAGAAGGGCTTGGACGATTTTCTCATCGCGGAGTTTAACAGAGTCGTTGATCATTTCTGCAGATTTGACGATGGTTGTTTCTAGTTGAGCACGTTTCTGGCGTCCCAACTCAATGGCAGCAACGATACCTTGGTTTTGAGCGACTAGACTTTCAGCAAGTTTGGTGACGGATTCAACAGCTACTGTTGGACTTTGGGCAATTCGTTCCATCTGCGGAATCACTTCCTTGCTGGTTTCAGCTAGCATCTGAAGGGCAGCATTGTTGGCATTGACAATGGCATCTGCCACGACACCTGATTTCATCGATTGTTGCAAAATACCAAGTTGGGCAATCGAAAGCTTCATGGTTGGAATGGTATTGCGACGAAGCATGCCCAATTTTTGGCGCATGTCCGATGAAACTTTGACGAGATTACGCATTTGTGGAGTCGTCGTCCAAGCTACGTAAAGGCGGCTAACATACTCTGTATGTTGTTGTTCCAGTGTATTGACCACTTCTGCCATACGAGCTAATTCTTGGGACTTGGTTTGATATTCTACCGTACTTGAATCTAGTTGATCTACTTGAGTCTTCAATTCAGCAGCACGATTCCCAGCTTCTGCCTGACTGGCCTCGATAAAGGAAATTACTCCCACTAGATTTTCAATGGATTTGGTATTGTCCTCAATCAGCATTTCAGCAGAAACAATATTTCGCGCCAGCACATCTTCTTGCTTGACCACAGCAGCAGCCATACCATCTAGCTTTTGCTCAACTGTTTTTGAGTCAAAATAAAATTCTTGCAGACTGTTCTGACTTTTTTTAAATAATTTTTGCAAAAAGTTTGGCTTTTCTTCCAATTCTGCAATTTCAGCATTCTTATATTTGGCTACAAAACCTTGGAGCTCACGATTGGTATTTTTCAGCAGATCATCCACCTGAGGAATTTGCAGTTTCTTCTGCTCGGTCAAAATACGGTTAACCGTACCATTGACACCTTCCACCGCTGATTGACCAAAGTCCAAGAGAGCATTTTGGTCTGTGACAAACTGATCCACCAATTGAGGCACGCGCTCCTTGATTTGCTCTTGTTGCTCAGGGCTTAGCTTTTCAAGAAAAGTAATCGTCTGGGCTGAGCCTGTATTGGTCTCGATGATTTCGGTTGTCTTGTCCACTTTGGCCACTGTATTATTAGCAATCTGATCAATATCAAAATTAAATTCTGTCATGGTTACTCCTTTGTGTCTACCCTATTCTTTGCGATCTTTTCCTAAGATACGCAGGCTAATATCAAAATCGCGCATATCTGTTTCATTGAGTTCTCTCAAAACTTGGTCTAGCTCAAGGTCAAATTGTTCGATGGCTGCTTTAGCTTGTTCCAAGCGTTCTTCCGCCCGATTATAATTTTTGGGATTTGCCTTAATCTTTAAATAGCCCTCTAAAATCGTTTGGAATTTCTCCATTTTTAAACTATGGATGGCCGTCAGCTCTTCTTTGGCTCCAACATCCGATGACTCGATTTTGTCGAGAATCGCTTGATGGTCCGCAACAATATTTGCCAAGGTCTGAGACAATTCAGGCGCCAATTCTTCGGGCTCCTTATTTTCGATGTCTACCAGACTCTCTCTTTCTAGTCGCTCTAGCTGGACGTCTATGGTCGCCCTTACTGAGCGAACCTTTTTATCAATGCGACTATAAACAGCTTCGTCAATATAAGATTTTAAACGATTAGCCTCTTGATGAATTTCTTGAAGTTCAATCAAGACCTGATTAGCTAGGCTTTTATAGGCTGCTGAGCCTTTCTCAGACAAGGTCTCCTCTAACTGCTGGATATCTTTATCAGCCTGACGAATCCGCGCTTTTAAAAGCTCAATCTGATCTTCCAAAGATCGATCCTTCAAGAGAGGATAACGCCAACGCTTATAGACTAGATAAGCCCCGAAACCTATCAAGCCACAAATTGCCAAAGGCAGAGCTACCTGAACCAAGAGACCTAGTAAAAATAAGCCACCCCAGAAATAAAGGCATCCTTTCAATAATACATTACCCGATTTCATAAACATTCCTTATCTTAAGTTTATAAATCTATTTTAGCACAAAAGCTGAAAATGAGGGCGGAAAAGTCACCTAAAACACGGATTTCTTTATACTATAGCTAGAAAGATTCTCGATAACTAAAAGCACTCCTTCCGACAATGCCCAAACCCAGAAATCACCCTTTTAAGACAAAGCAAAAAGCCCACTGTTGTAGGCTTTCTGTAAGATATTTCTTAAAATTAAAGCATTTTGTTGTAGAATTCAACGACAAGTGCTTCGTTGATTTCTGGGTTGATTTCGTCGCGTTCTGGCAAGCGAGTCAATGAACCTTCCAATTTTTCAGCGTCGAATGATACGAATGCTGGACGTCCAAGAGTAGCTTCTACTGCTTCAAGGATTGCTGGAACTTTCAATGATTTTTCACGAACTGAGATCACTTGACCTGGAGTTACGCGGTATGATGGGATATCAACGCGTTTTCCGTCAACAAGGATGTGACCGTGGTTTACGAATTGACGAGCTTGACGACGAGTAGTCGCAAGGCCAAGACGGTAAACAACGTTATCCAAACGACGTTCCAAAAGAAGCATGAAGTTGAAACCTAGGATTCCGCCTTTGATTTTTGTAGCTTGTACGAACAAGTTACGGAATTGTTTTTCACCTACACCGTAAGTGAAGCGAAGTTTTTGTTTTTCAGCCAATTGCAAACCGTATTCTGACAATTTAGAACGGTTGTTTGGTCCGTGTTGTCCTGGTACGTAGTTACGACGTGCCAATTCTTTACCTGTACCTGTAAGTGAAAGGCCAAGGCGACGAGCTTGTTTCCAAGATGGTCCTGTATAACGTGACATTTGTATGTCCTCCTGATATAAATAATATTTCGGTGGAAATAGTCACTTAGAAAGCCCTGATTCGTGCAGATGCCCTTCGCCTAAACAGCCAAGGTTACTTGTCATAAGACACCTGTTGACGAGCTTCATGCTTTCCTGCTGCTATTTCACACAAAGGCTATTGTACCATGAAAAGCTAGATTTGTAAAGGGATTTTACGGCTTTATTTCAAATTAAGGCTGAATGTAAACTTGCTTCCTAAGCCATATTGACTTTCTGCTGTGATTTCGCCACCAAGCTGATGGGCTAGTTCTCGTGCGATCGCAAGACCTAAGCCATGCCCACCCGTCTTCATATTGCGCGAAGTTTCTACACGATAAAGTCGTTTAAAAATCTTTTCCAAATCCTCAGGAAGGATCCCCTGTCCCTCGTCTTTCACACTGATTGTCAGTTCTTGTTCTGTTAATTGGGCAAGAACCTCGATTCTGGTTCCTGGTTCTGAATATTTAAAGGCATTGTTTAACAAATTGACCAGAATGCGAGAAAGTTTGTCAGAATGGCTCTTGATTTTCGCTAACTCAGGTGATACTTGAATGTAAACATCTCGCTCCTCTTGTTCAATCTGGAGTTGAAATTCACTCATTGACTCAATCAGCAACTGATCTAAAAAGACCTCTTCGACTTCCTCGTCAGCAATTTCTTGAGGTTGTGTATTAAGAGTCAAAACATCCAATTCCTCCACTAGCTTGTTTAGACGCTCAGTTTGCCGACCAATCGTGGTTAAGTAGTGGAGCCGTTCCTCTTCCTTAATCACTCCATCTAGAATTCCCTCCACAGTAACCTGAATGGAGGTAATGGGAGTTTTAATATCGTGAGAGAGCTGCGCAATCATCATTCTCTTTTCTTGCTCGCTCTCATCAAGTGATTGAAAGGTAGCCTGCAAATTGTGGGACATGTCATTAAAAGCCTGGCCCAGCTCTTGAAATTCTAATGGGCCCTTGGTTTCAATTTCTGTGCTGAAATCCTTGCTTGCTATATCCTGAGCTTGTTTTTTCAAATGTTTCAGAGAAGAGAACACAGGCGACAAAAGAAAGATGCTTACTGCAGCGCCAATGAAACTAGCAATCAAGGTCATTCCAACTAGAAAGTAAACTTCACTTTTCTCGATCAACATTCGTTGGACTGCCCAGAAAACGACCAAAATCGTTAGTAGAGTCGACACTAGATACCCCACTAAAATATAGTTTTTTAATTTCATTTTCTACCTCTTGGTCTTTCCATCTTATAACCCAAACCCCAGACAGTTTTGATAGCAGGAGCATTTGAATTTGTATACTTGGTCAACTCTTGCCTCAAAGCATGGATATGAACATTGAGTGTATTGGTATCATCCACATAGTCCTCTTGCCATACCTTCTCATAAAGTTCCGTCTTTGAAAAGACTCTCTCAGGATTGCTGGCCAATATCCATAGAAGCTCAAAGGATTTTACTGTCAATTCCAAAGGTTGCTCCCCAATGCGAACTTCATGAGTCACATGGTTGATTACCAAGTCACCAAACTCGATCTGTTCTGTCTCTACTCCACGGCTAAGGCGACGCAAGATATTATTCACTCTTAAAACCAATTCGCGTGGGCTAAAGGGTTTGACTATAAAATCATCTGCCCCCAAACTTAATCCATAAATCTTATCCTGTTCGCTCGTCTTAGCAGTTGTAAAGAGGAAGGGTTGATCCGGAGCGATATACTGAACTTCACTGATAAAATCATAACCGTCCATATTGGGCATCATGATATCTGTGATAATGAGGTCGATAGATTTTTTTCTGAAAAGCTCTAATCCCTCCTTGCCATCATGGGCGACCAAAACGTCGTAACCTGCCTGTATAAGATAGCGGTTTTGAATATCTAGAATATCTATCTCATCATCAACCAGCAAAATTGTCTTTTTCATCTGACACTCCTTCGATAAAAACAGTGTTATACTTGCTTTAGTATAACACTATTTTCCCTAATGTTTAAGTGATTTGAATCTTAATCTTCTCGTTTGGTTGTCAAACCCAAAAGTCCAACAAGCCCTGCCAAGGCTAGACCAACGATACCAAGGCCAGCTGTAGCTGTTTTAGCTTCCCCAGTATTTGGTAGCATCGCTTTATCATCTTTTTTCATCATATTAGCCATTGGGCTAGAAGCTGGTTGATCTACTTTCATATCTGACATATGGTGATTTGTACCCATCATACCCTCAGTCATACCTGTAGAGCCTGTTTCAGAAGGCTTCGTATTCATCTGACCTTGTTGAGATGGTATTGTCGCCATTTCTTTTCCACGAAGCTGAATCGTTACTTGACGAGTAGCAATCAGATTGGTCAAATCAGGTTTGCCATCTTTAGATCCATAGACTTTAACAGTAGCTAGATATGTATGGGTTCCGTTAGCTCGAAGTTGCTCCAGCAAGGCCTGACCATCTTTGCCAACCGTATTGCCATTCAAATCCACTTCGTAGAAATATTGACCTTTAGCCAAGCCTTCAAGCGGCAATAGAGCTGGATTTTTAGCCATTCCATTGTCTGACCATGGGGCTTTATCTGAGGCTTTTAACAAGAGGCGAGTCAACATGCCATCTCCACCAAAAGCTTCGTATGGAATAACTTGGTTGACGCCGGCCAAGAAAGGTCCAGGAACCTTAGCCTTATCAAGGTAGCTAGCTGGAACATCAATCATGTCTTTGACATTGTTAACAACAGACTCTTTAACCTGATTTGGTGTGGTCAAGCCATTCAAATTAACAGTCAAATCTTTAGTCGCTACGAGGTTAGTTAAGTCAGGCTTGCCGTCTTTCGTACCGTACACCTTGATAGTAGCTTTATAGCTTTGCGTACCATTTTGTTTCAAGAGGTCAAGCAGCTCTTTATCTGATTTTCCTTGGGTGCCTGCCAAGTCTACTTCATAGAAGTAAAGACCTTTGCCCAATTTCTCTACTGGTGGGAGAGCTGGATTTTTAGCTGAACCATTGTCTGACCATGGAGCCTTATCGGATGCTTTCAAGATAAGACGAGTTAACATGCCGTCTCCAGCGAAAAATTCATATGGAATGACTTGATTGACACCAGCTGTGAATGGTCCTGGGAAGTTAGCCTTGTCCAAGTAAGTGGCTGGGACATCTACTGTGTCTTTGGTGTTGTCGGCTACGCCTTTTTGGACTTCAGCTGGAGTAGTCAAGCCATTCAAGTTGACATCCAAATTTTTAGTCGCTACGAGGTTAGTTAAGTCAGGCTTGCCGTCTTTCGCACCGTACACCTTGATAGTAGCTTTATAGCTTTGTGTACCATTTTGTTTCAAGAGGTCAAGTAGTTCCTTGTCAGATTTTCCTTGAGTGCCAGCCAAATCCACTTCATAGAAGTAAAGGCCTTTGCCCAATTTCTCTACTGGTGGGAGAGCTGGATTTTTAGCTGTTCCGTTGTCGGACCATGGAGCCTTGTCGGATGCTTTCAAGATAAGACGAGTCAACATGCCATCTCCACCAAAAGCTTCGTATGGAATGACTTGATTGACACCAGCTGTGAATGGACCTGGGAAGTTGGCTTTGTCAAGGTAGCTAGCTGGGACATCTACTGTGTCTTTGGTATTGTCAGCCACACCTTTTTGCACTTCAGCTGGAGTGGTCGCTGGTTGCGCTTCACTGGCTTCACGGTCTTGTCCAGAAACTGTAGACGCAGGACTTTCCACAGGTTTAACTGCATCTTCTGTTTGTTTCTTAGAGTCAGGTTGTGCTTGCACTTCTTCTTTTGGTGCTACTGCCGGCTCTTTAGCAGTTGCGTCCGCTTTTTCTGAAGAGCTTGTCGTATCCACACTTGCTTTAGGTGTTGGAATAGACTGTTCTGAAGGAAGAGCTACATCGACTGCTTTTTTGAGAACCTCTGCTGGTAAGTCGCTCTTTTCACTCACCGAAGCAGCGTCTGGCACGACTTGGGCAGGAGTCGGATTGACGACATCAGCACGTGCAGAACTTGGTTGACCAACTAGAACAAAGAAGCCACTAGCCACAACAACTGAAGCAACACCGACACTGAGACGGCGAATAGACCAACGAGTATATCTCTGATTTGGATTGAATTTCATAGGATTCTCCTTAGAGTTTTCTTTTTTTGATGACTCTAGTATAATCTCCTGAAATTAAAAAGGATTAAGAAAAAGTTAAAATTTTTCTTAAATCCCTCTTATAAAATACTTATATTGACTCGTTAATTATTGGAAAGAGAGTACCCTTCCTCTCCTACTCACTCAGTTCAGCTAGGGTGTCCAGATGTTGGTTATTAATGACGGCCATGATATAAGCATCTGCCTGCAAGAGGTCATTGGGTCCAAATTGGACATCCAGAGGAGCATTTTCGTAGGCACGAAAGCCAAGTACGTTGAGGTTGTATCGCCCACGCAAATCCAACTGACTGAGGCTTTTACCTACCCACGATTTAGGGATTTTCATCTCGACAATCGATACATTCTTGTCCAGCTGAAAGACGTCTACGCTGTTATGAAAGAGGATGGTCTGTGCCAATGAGCGCCCCATTTCAAACTCTGGTGAGATGACTGCGTCTGCGCCAATTTTTTCTAGAACCTTTTTAGCTGTATGACTTTTGACCTTGGCAATGACGGTCGGTACTCCTAGACTCTTGCAGTGCATAACCGCTAGAACACTGGACTCCAAATTTTCACCCGTTGCGACAACTACGGTATCGCAGGTGTCAATCCCCGCTGATAGAAGGAGTTCTTCATCCGTGATATCTCCAACTACCCCACGCGCCAGCACAGGTTCAAATTGATTAATGCGCTCCTCGTGGTCATCAATAGCAATGATATTCATATCATGCTTGGCTAGGGCTGCCAAAACACTGCTCCCAAAAATTCCCAAACCTAAAATTCCAATTGTCCGATCTGACATCGTTCTTCCTTTCTTATCCGATAGTGATATCTGCTTTCATATAGTGAATCGTATCTTTCTTGTCTGGCTGGTATTCTGCTACACTGACCAGTAGTGTCAAGGGACCAATACGGCCGATAAACATCAGCAACATAACGATGCTGAGGGCTATCTTGCCTAGCTCTGGTGTTAAATTTGCCGTCACCCCAACTGTCGCAAGGGCTGAAATGGTCTCAAACATGAGGTAAATAAAACGCGGATTTCCCTCTGCTGTTATCCCTAGCAGGATCAAGCCCAGCAAGAATGTTAGCAAGAAGATAATAAAGACACTGAAAGATTTTTGCACGGTTCGGGGTTCAATGGTCCTCCGAGCCACATTGGCATGAGGCAAGCCCAATAGTTCGCTACGAGCAAAGACCAATAAGACAAAGAAGGTCGTAATCTTGAGCCCCCCTGCTGTCCCTCCAGGTGCCCCGCCCAGAAACATCTGTAGGATGTAGATCAGTAAGGTAACTGGTCGAGCCTGAGTGTAGTCAATGGAAGCAAAGCCTGCCGTTCTCATGCTGACGGTCTGGAAGAAACTAACCAGCAATTTTTCTGGAGCGCTGAGATTTCCAATCGTTCTAGGATTGTTCCACTCGATGAACAAAGTCGATACGGTTCCAAAGAGTAAAATTCCCGCCGTTAAAAAGAGAACCAACTTGGTATGGAAACGCAGGCGACGTTTTTTCTTTTTCCCAAACTGGGTCGCTAGGTCAAACCAGACCATAAATCCTAGACCACCCGTGATAATCAAACCCGCAATCACTAGATTGATCAAGGGGTCCGTTTGAAAAACTAGCAAACTCGTACTTCCAAAATTATCAAATCCAGCATTACAGAAAGCGGAAATAGCCAAAAAGATAGAGGTTAACAGTCCTCGGCCCCAGCCAAATTCCGGAATAAATCGAAAACTCAGGAGAAAGGCACCGATCCCTTCTACCAGAAAAGTCGTCAGAAAGATCGAGCGAATAAAGTCCTTTAAAGACTGGGTTTCTCCATAACTGAAACTTTCTTGAATGGTCTCCCGGCCACGAAGACTGAGCTTTTGCTTGCCTTGGATATAAAAGATTCCGATAAAGGTCATGAGCCCCAAACCGCCAATCTGGATCAAGAGCATACAGATCAACTGGCCCCACATATTGTAAGTAGAGGCTACCGGCTGGGTGAAGAGCCCTGTCACACAGACCATGGACACCGTTGTAAAGAGATGATCAAAGTAGGCCGCTTGTGACGTTTCTGATTGCACAAAGGGGAGGCTTAAAAGGAGCGAGCCCAAGAAGATTACTAGGGCAAAACTTAAAAAGATGCGACGGGCTGGCGATAAACGAGCCAGATTCGTTTTGATTTTTTCCAAAAAAGATTTGAATAACATAGCTACATTCTACCATAAAAACAGTCAGAACACTCACATGTAGTGCACAATGGCAAGACAGAGTTCGAGTGCCTTGTCAAAAGCTTCAGAACCCCAGTCACGACTGTCGTAGTTGTCTAGATCCGCCAAGGAATCTGCGGTAAAGAGCAGTTCTCCCCAGACAACCCCACGTAGCTGAGCTACTGCCGCAAGAGCCGAACACTCCATCTCCACAACAGCACAGCCTTCTTCCTTACGATAAGCAACCTTTTCAGCCGTCTCTCGGTAAAAACCATCTGTCGTCCAGGTCATAACTTCCTCATAAGGAATGCCTATTTGCTCCAAGATTTGCTCAATGGCAGAGACAGCCTCAATCTGCATCTCCATATAACGAGAAGGTGCTGCATAATGGTAGCTAGTTCCCTCATCTCGCAAAGCGCGAACAGGGACGAGAAAGGCATTCTCCTCTATATCGGCTAGAACTCCACAGGTTCCAGTGGAAATGATTTGCTCCACACCATAGCCAATCAACCAATCCATAAACTGGGCCGCTGGGGCAGAGCCTACGGGCGCCTGGGCTAGACAAATCTCCTCACCCTTGTAGTTGAGGACGTAGACTGGATAAGTCTTGGTGGCCGAAACGAACTCACCAACACAATCCGCCCCTACTTCCTGAGCATAACGGTCGATTTCCTCCTCCAAAAATGCATAGATGCACTTCTTTGGCAACTTTAAGTCCAATCCCTCATGTGTTGGCATAAGGACCGCCTGGGGGTTGTCGTCAAACTCTAAAATGGGAATCGCATGTTTCTGAATCATAGCCCACCTCCTGTAATTTTGTACTATTGTATCAAAAGCTGACGGAGTGTCAAGGAGTTGTCTTTATCAGTCCAGAAATCTCCTCTTCCATACACTTGAGAAATCGTTGCACCGCTGGAGAAGTCGGTTTCTGTTTTGGCAAAGTGATTGAGGACTATCACCAAAATACCAAATTCAATAATAAAAAAGCACGAATCTGCATCAGGTAATGTATACCCTTTTATATTATCTTGTACAAGAAGCCAAACCAATAGAATCTAGCCTCCATTTTGTCTAGGCCTACTCTATTTCCACAAACCACCTAAAATCTGTTTTTCTAATAAGTCTAAGTCTTCCTCTTTTATTTCTCCATTATCGCTAACGATATAAAGCTGAGCGAAGTAAGCCAACAATGGACCAACACAAATACGAACCATTTGAGGACTCGTTAACTCTGGATTTACACGTGGATCTGCTAGCAATTCCTTATGAAGTACTCGAAGTTTATCTTGAATAGCATTCCAGATAAAAATCTGTTCATTTTTTAGTTTTTTATTTGAAAAACTCTCCTGCAGAATGATTTTCATCAAAGCACGATTTTTTTTGAGATAGCTCATACGATCATGGACGAGATAACGAACCCTCTCTTCTGTCGTTTCAAAAGCTAAGAGTTCCTCAAAAAAACTACCGAAAATGCCTGGGACTACAGGATGTAAAATAGCCGTCAGTAAATCATCCTTCGTCTTAAAATACTTAAACAAAGTTGCCTGGCTTAGTCCAGCACGCTCAGCTATGTGAAGAGTTGAGGTCCCATGGTAACTCCTGGTTGATATGAGATCCACTGCTGCCTGCATGATTTTTTTCTTTCCTTGAGGGTAATTCGCTTCTTCTAAGTAATCTTCAAACGATTCAAAAACAGTCTTATCCATCTAATCTTCACACCTTTTTAGCATTATTTATGTTGATTTCTAAACTTTACGATAACGACGCAATCCAACAATATTAAGAATTGTTAAAATGATCAAGAAAATCATTAAAACACCAAGATTTGGCAAAATATCACCAAGATTGTGTCCGTAAAGAATAATCTGGCTTATTGCATCACCAGAATAGGTTAATGGCAAAAATTTCCCCACAGTTGGAGCCCATTCTCCCATGGATGACAATGGAATAATCCCTGAGAAAAAGAGTTGAGGCATAATCACGAGAGGAATAAATTGCATCATTTGGAATTCTGATTTTGCTAGAGTAGACAAGAAAATTCCAAAAGCTAGTGCTACAAGAGCCAGTACCACATTAACTATTATAACATTTAAAATACTTCCTACAACTTCTACATCTAGTAGCCAAATTGCTGCTAAGACGACAACTGCCGTTTGAAAAATCGCAATAATACCGTAAGACAACATATAGCCATAGACGATTTCAGATCGTTTCACTGGTGTTGCTAACAAACGTTCTAGTGTTCCACTGGTGCGCTCTTTCAAAAGCGCCATACCTGAAATCAAAAAGACAAAGAAGAAAACTACAAAACCTATCAAAACCGGAATCATACTGGTAAAGAAGCTTGTATTTTCATCTCCATACTGATAAGACTCCTTGATTTCTGGTGTTTTTGCGTCCGAGTCCAATTGTGGAAGAGCTTGTTTGACACGAGATAGTAACTGATCGGTGCCTTCACTGGCGATACTTGTTCGTAACACTTGTCGTATCATAGATGTCTTGGAGGCATCTGTATTTGCGTAGTCGACCTGATACTCACCGTCTTTATAAGAAATCACAGCATCGACTTTTTCATTTGCTAGCGCTTCTTTGGCCTGATCTAAGTCTTGATAAGTCTCGATGTCCACATGATCAAGCTCATCCATTTTCGTTACCAAACCAGTTGGTAGATCTTGTGTCGCTAACTTGACATTCACGGTTGTACTAGCTGAAAACATGAGGTTCATCAACCACATGATAAAAACAGGTGCTATAAACATCAGGGCTAGAGTTCGTTTGTCACGAAGTAATTCTTTGATGACTTTTTTTGCAATCGCTATTGTTCTCATTTTACTCACCTTCTGCTTTTAAAAATACTTCTTCAATACTTGAAGCTTGATAACTTTCTTTTAAGTGTTGCGGTGTATCAAAAGCAATGATTTTTCCGCCTAATAATAAGCTGACCTTATCCGTCAACTCTGCTTCATCCATAACATGGGTAGTAACTAATATCCCAACCCCTTTGTCTCTAAGCGCGAATAATTCTTTCCAGATTTTCTTTCGAAGAGAAGGGTCGATTCCAACTGTCGGTTCGTCCAAAATCAAGAGTTGAGGATTTCCTAAAAGCGCGATAGCCAGTGACAAACGCCGTTTCATTCCTCCAGAATAACCAGATACCGCCTTGTTTAAGTAGTCTGTCAGATCTACTACTTGAGCTATATAAGCAATTTCCGCCTTTAGGTCTTTTTTAGAAAGCCCCTTTAGCTGACCAAAAAATTCCAGATTTTCTTGGCCTGACAAGGACTCGTATAAAGCATCTGATTGGGCCATATAGCCAATATCTCCTAAAATATGGCGATTGGGCATAGTGTGATTTAACACTAAAGCTACGCCTCCATCAGCCTTTTCCATTCCTAACGTAGTCTTAATCATAGTTGATTTACCAGCACCAGACGGACCAATTAATCCTATAATTTCTCCTGGCTGCAATTCAAAGCTGACATGATTCAGAACTATTTGATGGTCAAAAGATTTTACTAAATCTTGTAAATGTAGTAATGTTTTCATTTACTTCCTCCTTGGTGAGTTAATACTCACTTTTTAAATCACCGAAGCTATTATAGTGAGTAATCACTCACTTGTCAAGAGAAAGGGTTAAATTCTTTAAAAAAATAAAACACCAGATTCGTATCTGATGTTTATAATGCACATGTCTTATTTCTAAAAATGTTTTTGAACTTCCTCTCTATACTCCGAAATGGTCTTTCCTGCCCACTTTTTAAAGGCCTATTCTTCCTCTACTTTTCTCAGCCAATCCAACCATCGTCATTGCTATCGCAACTCTAATAACCTTAGCAATGGAAATCCATTTCACGCATTTTTATATAACCCGAACCAAGAAGTTCTCAAGTCCTGATTGGAAGTTATTTTAGCTACAATCCATCTCTCAAGCACAAAAACTCTCCCTTCTCTTTCGAGAAAGGAGATTCTTTTTATCCTTGTCCGCCAGGGGCTGGACCTTCGCCTTGAGGGCCTCCATTTGGTCCTCCGCCACCAGGCATAGAGTTGACAATTTCCGTTTGTTTTTCACCATTGAGATAGATATCTCCACCTGTGTAGGTCGCTGTTCCATCAAAGTCAAAACCTGTTTGACCAGTCATTTTAATGGTTCCGCCTGTGACTGTGATATTGCCGTTCGAGTCGATTGGGTCTGTGTCCCCTTGGCCGACTTCTACTGTCAGGTTCCCACCGTTCATGGTGAAGAAGATTTCACTCTGTTGGGCGTTTTTATTAGCTGCGTTGACTCCATCATCTGTCGAATAGATGCTAATGTCCCCACCGTTGATAGTGATTGACTTACCTTCAAGTCCTTCTGTCGAATTCTTGACGGTGTAGGTACCACTATCGATAACCAAACCACCTGATGCGTGGATGCCATCATCTCCTGCTGTGACGGTGATGTTGTTGTTGGATAGGTACATGGTTCCGACTGAAGTATCCTCGTCATTGTCCACCTTTAGGCCATCTTCCTTGGCATCGATAGTCATGGTCGTACCAGTGATGTTGAGTTCATCATTGACATTAAAGGCATCGCCAATTGCTGTGATGTTATAGGTTCCACCCGTGATGTGGAGGGTGTCGTTGGCCTTGATACCGTTGTTCTTCTTGCCATCTACATTGAGAGTTCCTTTCCCGTTGATGGTCAAATCCACCTTAGAAAAGAGAGCTGCGTCTGCTTTTTCGTCGCTGTTAGAGCTTGAGTCAGAGAGACTGTTGGTGGTTCCCTCTGCTAGAGTCAAGTAGACATGGCCAGCTGATGTCGCAGATATCGCTGCATTGGTATTGGTCATGGTCGCACCTTTTAGGACTAGATGAACATCTGCCGACTTATCTGCCTCGATCTTGATCTGCACTCCGTCAGACTGACCTGAAATCACATAGGTTCCAGATTTTGTGATGGTCACTGTTGATTCAGAGACTGTCACCCCATCTCCAGAGACGTTTGCTGATGAGCCAGATAACTCAATCTTAGAAGCTGTGCTTTCGTCATAAGAGGTATCATTGTCCTTCTCTGTAAAATAGGATGATTGGTTTGTCTTTGTCGCAGTTGTTGTGGCACTATTTGTCGTTGCATTGGTATTGGATGTAGTTGTTGACTGGGAACATGCTGCCATCAGCACCATTGCCGTTAAACTCGTTGCGACTAGGGTCCATTTTTTTGATTTCATACCTTTTTCATCTCCTTCGTATGATATAGCTAGACAGTCTACAGAAGATTCCTGAAACGAAACTAAAACTTTTCTGAAAGTTTCCTTAAATTCAGTTTCGCTTAGTATTCTTTTGAAAGGGCTACTAGAAACAATTTGAGAGTACTAAAATGCATTTAATAGTTTTTAAAAGCAACATCCCCAAGTGCGATGTCACTCTAACCCAAAAAGCAAAAAAAGAAAAATCTATAAGACTAAGATAAAGATTATAAAAAGAACAGCCCAAGCTGTTCTTTTTAGTTTTCTTTTACAGGGATTTCCTTGATAACACGCGCAGGATTGCCAGCTAGGACGACATTGTCTCCAAAGGACTTGGTGATCACGGCCCCTGCTCCTGCAACGACGTTATTTCCCAGTGTCACTCCAGGAAGGACAATGACGCCACCTCCAGCCCAGAAATTATCTCCAATGGTGATGGGCTTGCCATATTCGACCCCTGAATTGCGTTCATGTGGATCCAGTGGATGGAGTGGGGTTAAAAACTGACAGTTGGGGCCAAGCATAGCGTTGTTCCCAATGCGAATCGGACAAACATCCAGCATAGTCAAGTTCCAATTAGAATAAAAATTTTCCCCTAGATGAATATTGACCCCATAATCGACCACCAAGCGTGGATTGACATAGAGATTTTGCCCAGTTGAGCCAAACCAAGTCTTGATAATATCCGCTCCCTTCAAGGGTTCTTCTTCCTTGTTAAAGGCAGCCTGTTTTTGGCGAGAAGCCTGCGCCAAGGTCCGTAATTCAGGATCCGACGGACGGTAAGGCTCCCCTGCTATCATTTTCTGGTATTCGCTAGCCATCTTATCACCTCACACTTAATTTGGACCCATCATATCAAAAAGCCTTTGAAAGGTCAAGAATAGCCTGCTTTCTAGACTCTCGAAACTAATTCCCTCCCAACTCAAAACAACTTGCTTGACAAAAGATTAACTTCATGGTTTAATATACCCCATAAGGGTATATGTGGAGGTGCCTATGTTTCACTTATTATTTACAAAAATTGACAGTATTTCTACCAGCGAGTTAGAAGCTAAACTCAGAGAACCGATTCAGCTACTAGATGTTCGGACGCCTACGGAATTCCATAGAGGTCATATCAAAAATGCCAAGAATGTCCCTCTATCCGAAATCGGATCTTATGCACCAGCGACAAAAGAAACACTCTATGTCATTTGTCACTCTGGTGTGCGAAGCAAACTAGCTGCGAAGAAGCTAAAGAAAAATGGCTACGATGTCATCAATGTTCGAGGCGGTATGAGCGCTTGGACAGGTCAGGTCATCTAGAAGCATCAAATGGGCTACGCAGCCTTGAACCTTATCGAAGGTCTGAGCGACCATATCCAACGGTGTCCGCTCGAAGACAATCTGACTAAGGGCCAAAATCCCTAGATGTGCAGATAAGTGGCGAATTTCAGGGGAGCGACCCAAGGTCGATACCATTCATATCCCCCTAAATGAACTAGGGGAGAACTTGGATGAACCAGACGCCTACATCAGCGTTTTGCGCAACTAGATCACAGAGCGTATCCTCTAGCGGCAGGATTTACCGTCCAAAACCTTGATGGTGCTTATTCACAATATAAAATGTCTAATCCAGAAGGAGTCGAATATGGAAACGAGTATCAGCATGGCTGACTTTTATGAAAAATATCTAAATGAAAATCTAAACCTTATCGATGTACGTGAAGTGCATGAATTCCAAGCAGGACATGCACCAGGTGCCAAAAATCTGCCTTTAAGTACCTTGGAGCAAGGTTACAAAGAACTCAAACCTGACCAGGAATATCATGTCATCTGTCAAGGTGGAGTACGCTCCGCATCTGCTTGTGAATTTCTAAGCGCCCAAGACCTCACCGTTATCAATGTAGAAGGTGGTATGAATGCTTGGCCCGGTCAAGTAGAATAATGAAAAAACCGATTAAGTTCCTTAATCGGTTTTTTCATTTCTGCAACCCACTGATATAGGGCTCGTAGCCCGTTGCTTCTAAAAAAGAAGCACATTGATGGTATCTAAAAAGAGGTTTTCTCATTAGTATTGGGGGAAATCATCCGTTTATCCGACATGATTTTTTTATCGAAATAGACTTAAATACCTTTGTCTGCATTGTTTATCAATAGCAAATTAGTTTATTTCCGTTTAATCAGGTATCGGATGGCCTTTTCTAGGCGTTCCTTTTGAGCCTCGGGGTCGTCTAGTGGTTGGTTGATACAGTCAGTAAGATTTTCAGTAATGATCATCTCAATCACGCGCTCAACGCTAGATTTCACTGCTGTCAACTGCGTAACAATATCTGCACAGTCACGATCTTCTTCAATCATCTTTTGAATCCCACGCAACTGACCCTCTGAACGTTTCAGGCGTGTGATATACTTTGAGTTTGTCATTGATTTATCCTTGGTCACTTTTTCTTCATTATATCTCGAATAAGGGGCTTTGTCAAAATTCACTTCCTGTCTGTATTTGTAGGAGGCAACCTCTCCTCTGTATCAGATAGAAAAGATTGATAAGCATGGAAATGGAAAAGAAACTCTGTCCTCCTTGAAGCTCGATGGGAAGTCACGTTTCCTATTAACCAACTGACCTTTATGCGTATATCTTGGACAAATTGGACAAAAAGGCTAGGATCACTATCCCATAGACTATAACTAGAGCCAGTCCAAATCCGATACCAAACCACTTGTAAAACTTGTCCATTCCGCTGTAACGTTCGACATAGCCCCTGGTCGGCTTGTCTGGATCATACCAGACTGTCAGCTCCGAATGAAGGGGGAAATGGGTCTGCATCAAGCGTTTGAAGGAAACAAAGGAGTTGCTGTAGCGAGTGATCGAAGGCGCCAGCATATCTTCTCTTGTATAGTCCTTTAAAAATTTAGTAGTCCCCCACGGAATTGTGACCGTTTTGAACATAAAATACTGCAAGGTTTTCTTATAAGCAATCCCATCCACCGTGTATTCGACGATAGGTGGATACCCCTCACGAAAACGGCTATAGCCGATAACCGTTCCCTGTACGGATGACTTGGCAAGACGGACCAACTTCTGATCTCGAAGATAGAGATAGAGAAAGGTCCCACACACAAATACAAAAGATAGGAAGATGACGATTGTCCCAACTATCAAACCAATTACTTCTTTATTCATATGAACTCCTCCTGTTATTTTATACAGTAAAATCCCAAAACGAACTCGTCCAGAAGGACATCGATGCCCTCGAGTCTACTCTTTGGATTTTTCTTTTGACTGTTTTTCTCTCAAATCTTTCACAGATTTTGATATGATATCTCTCACTTGTTCGTCAGTAAGTCCTGGAATCTGGTAATAAGGATTATTGGATTCGCTTTTTGACGGCTTTGTTTCTGAACTTTCGGTTTTAGAACTTTGTTCAGTCGAAGACGAGGATTTCGACTCTGAGGAACTGGATTCTTTGGTCTTAGAGGAACTGGACGACTCAGACTCAGAAGGCTTGGACGTTTCAGGCGTGTTAGAATCAAGCTTAGGCGGCTTGTTTACTTGGTCGTTCGGCTGTTTCACAGGTTTATAGAATAGCCCAAAAGACAGCAGCAAGGCCATCAAGATCCCAATACCAGCCAAGGTTCTTTTAGTGGCTTCAGCCGAGGGAACCTTTACTCCCTTTGTACTGAGTATTTTCCATTCTGGATGCTCTTTTTCTATGGCTTTTTTCTGTCTCCTAAGAGGACCAAGTAGAAAATGATTAAAAGGCACAATCGTTACCATAGCCACCGTTACAAGCGGGACATAATTGGAATGACTTGATACCAGTAGAACATCGAGTATAGCGAGAAGAATGAAGAGGAAACGCCCCACAAACTTACGAACTTGATGCTCTTTTTTGATCTGCAAATATCTCTCTTGTGACATTATCATCCTCTCTTTTCTATTTCTTCCTTAAATATCACTTTCCCCTGTTCATACTTTCGCACAGCTAAAAGCCAGCGTATTGGATTGTTTTGGAATAAGAAAAGGTACAACAAGGCAGGAAAGAGACCTGCTAAAGGCGAGAAAAAGATTTGTATATCAAATGTCTCTTGCTTATTGAATGAGTCAATAATACTTGGGATAGTAGCAACAAATATTACTATAGTAGTCATAAAAACTAATAGCATAACAATCATAAAAGCCAACATTTTCCCAAACGTCGCTTTTTTATCGCTGAAATTGTCCCAGAACAGATTTGAATCAACAGCTTTCGCGAACTGTTGAGAACTTACCCCTTGAACCTGTTTCACCTCTTTATACAAGGCCTCTTCCATCATCCATATAAAGCCAAAGCAGACAAAGAACTGGGCAACGATATAAGGCGGAACCATCCAGCTGCTGTATCGAAAATCCGAAAATGCAGGTATAGCTACTAATCCTCCGATAATACCAAAAAAAACAAAAGCAAACATCAAAGGAATGATAGCACTATTGCTCTTCCTAGCTCCTTCTGTATTTAACAAGGCGCTCTTATCTGCTACAAGAGCTTCTCTCGTTCGCGTATTATAGTAAACGGCCTTATTACCGCTCTGTCCAATAAAAATTATTTTTCTCATATAAAATCACCACAGTTTCCACCAATCACTATAATCAGAAACTTCAATTTTTATCATAGGTCGTTGATAAAACATCATCAACCACTGGTAATAGTAATAGCGTTTCTCTCATGTTTCTAGTTCTTCTCTTCCCCAAATAATACTTTCCCCTGCTTGTATTTTCGTACGGCTAACAGCCAGCGGATTGGATTGTTTTGAAATAGTAGAAGAACCACGCTAATTGGGACGATCGTTGCTCCGATTGGCACCATGAACATCGACGGCTCAAACCATTCATGTTCATAGTAGGGAATGAAGGTCCCAGGTATGGCAAAGAACACAACAATAACAAAAACAAATAGAAGAACGAGGATAGCAAATAGATACAAGATGATTTTATCGACTGTTGGTTCCTTATCCGGAGATTTTTTCCAAAATTTACTACTTTCAACTGCTTCTTTAAACTGCTCTTCACTTGCTGGGACAAGCGACTTAGCCCCACTGTAGAACAGTTTTTCAAATCCATAAACACTTCCGATAAAAACGAAAAGGATTGCGGCTAGATGGATAGGTGCCATCCACTCACTCAATCTAAAGGGCGCTAGCAAGGAACGAATCCAAATACCGATAATAGTAACTAGCAAGAAAACAAAGAAGACAACCCAAGGCCACTTGGATTTCTTTGAACTGATGGCACCGTCGGTTTCTGACGAGGCGCTAGATTCTGTCGCTAAAGCCTCTCTCGTCCTTGTGTTATAGTAGACGGATTGCTGGTTTCCTTGGCCTATATAAATGATTTTTCTCATCTTACATTTCTCCCTCTTTCCCTCGGCTATCGTCCTGTAATGCCTCCATCAGCTCCTTGAACAGTCGTTTGCGCGTTTTCATCTGAAATTCATAGACAATATAAACAAGGGAAAAAATCCCTAACATATACATAATCAAGAACTGAAAATCAGAGTAGATAAAATAGCGATAGATGGAAAACAGAACCATGAGAAAACAAAAAATCTCAACTAGGACGGTCCATCTATATTTTCTCCTAAGTGTTTTGATATTAACTTTTGTGAGCCGGACTTTTCTAAATCTATCTGTCTTCATGTTGCGTCGGGTAGATTTGGCAAGGAGAATGGTCCCGAAAACCAAAAACAGAGACATCAAGATAAAAAAGATCAAATTGAAAGGGGAGGAGACATCTCCAAAGGTTTGGTTGAGCAACTTCGACAGCCGTTGCAAGGAATAGATTGCAATAGGGGCTGCAATGGCTAAATAATTCATGCCTTGTTTTGCACTGTAGAATACTTGATTCCCCAAATCATAATAGATAAAAGAGTCCTCCAGAGGGCCCATACTAATTAAATTTTTTACACTTGTGTCCATCTTATTTCCCGTCTCCTAAACTCAATACGGATGTTCAAACAGAATCCTACTTTCTCTAAAAAGCATCGTGACAACGATTGCCAGCAGTCTAGCCGATTTTCGGCGTTTGCCTTCCTAGAGAAAGAAAAGTTTATTAGTATTATAGCATGAACCCCCAGAAAAGGGAAAATATCCCCAGCAGATATCTTTGCTAGATCCAAGAAAGGTTTCGTCATTTCATAAAAAAGCGAACAAGTTCGCATTCTAAAAACAGAATGCGAGCTTATCCGCCTTTTCCTATGTCTCTAAAATAAATAATGTGTTTTCCTCGTTTCATCGTGCCAAGCGAATGCGAGTCACAATCCCATCTGGGTCTACAAGATCCAGTTCACTCGAATTTAGCCACTTGATTGGTGCTTCTAGCTCTTGTGCTTGCTTAACGATGTCCAAGAGTTCTTCCTTGCTTTCGACCTCAAGGACATAGTAGGCCAAGCCTGGCAAGCCTTGCTCACGCGGAGCCAACCCTTTTCCAGCCCATTCGTTGACAGCCAGGTGGTGATGGTACTGACCAGCTGCTATCCAACTAGCACTAGGAATGCTAAATTTATCCTCTAGTCCTAACACCTTTTGATAAAACTGGCTCGCCGCACGACTATCCTTCACCGATAGATGGATATGCCCCATTCTAGTCCCTTCAGCTAGGATAAAGGGATCCACCTTTTCCCCTAACTCATAGATGTCCTGTGCCGCAAGGGCTTCGGTCACACCGATAATGCGACCGTCTTCTCGAATATCCCATGAAGACACTGGCTTATCACGGTAGAGTTCAACGCCATTTCCTTCCAAATCCTCTAGATAAATAGCCTCACTGTATCCATGATCTGCACCCCCGACCAGAGGAATCCGCAAGTCACTTAGGTGTTTCAAGACATCTGCCAAGGCTTTTCGCGTCGGCAACAAAATCGCCAGATGGTAGAGCCCATAATGCTCCCTTACTTCGCCAGCCTTTTCTGCCTGAATCAAGTGAACCAAGGCTTTTCGACCAAGTCCCAAAATCGCTTCTGTCTCTGTTTGGGATAAAATCTCCAAGCCAATAATTTGGTGATAAAAAGCCGTTTGACTCGTCAAATCCTTGACATTTAAAACCGCCTCCGCTAGGTAAATGTGGCTTTGGTATGCATAAGTCATAGGGTGTCTCCTTTTGTTGTAACTTTATCAATTACATCAATTATACACTATTGAGATAGAATGTCAACGAAGACAGCTCAAAAGAGCTGGAAACCAGCTCTTCTTTTTATTTTACAACAAGCTCGTAGCGAGTTTTGCTAGTGAAAGTTTGCCCTGCTTTGAGAATGACTTGGTCTTTGAGGTCGCTGTGAATGGCATCTGGTAAAGCTTGCGCTTCAAGGGCAATCCCATTGTGCTGTACCATTGGCTGATCTCCAATGATGACACTCTCATCCACAAAGTTTGCTGTGTAGACCACAAAGCAAGGGGCCTCTGTCTTGAAAAGTAGGAAGCGACCTGAGTTTTGGTCATAAAGGAAACCAGCATTGTCATGACCGGCAGGAAGGGCAAATGGATGATCCAAACCAGATACCAACTGGATTTGCTCATCTTCCTCTGCAAAGATATCCTTCAACAAAGCACCATTGTAGATATGTTTAACCACATCACGATTGGCATCTGGAGTCTTTGCCGGAACACCGTCCGGAGCAATTGGGTAAATGCCTTCCGTATTTAGCTGGAAGACATGGCGGTCAATTGTCTGTGTGAAATCACCAGACAAGTTGAAGTAGCTGTGATTAGTTGGATTGACAAGCGTATCTTGATCTGTCGTTACCTTGTAGCTGACTTCGTAAGCACCACTTTCTTCCAAGTAGTAGCTAATCCAGATTTTGAGATTACCAGGGAATCCTCCCGTCCCATCTGTACGCTCTGTGTAGAGGGTCAAGCCATGGTCGCTTACCTCGGTCAGTTCAAACAAGCTCGAATCCCAACCTGTTGAACCACTGTGGTTGCAGTTGCTAGCGTTGTTGACTTCAAGATTATAGGTCTGACCATTGAGCTCAAATGTTGCAACTGCAATACGGCCCGCTACAGGACCTACACTTGCTCCATGCTTAGGACTATTGCCTACATAGCTAGCAAAATCATCAAATCCTAGGATAACATTAGCAAAATTTCCAGCCTTGTCGGGCGTGACATAGCTCAAGATGGTCGCACCATAGGTCATGATTTCTAGTTGGTAGCCACTGTCAGTCTCAAAGCGATAGGCCAAGACATCCTTGCCCTCATGATTTCCAAATACACGCTCTGTGTATGCTTTCATTCTTCTCTCCTTTGATCCATTTCTCTTAAGTAAACAAACCATAGAGAGTGTATTCACCATCTATGGTTGTAGTTTTTATTTTCAGAATCCTTTGTCAGAAAACCTTAAGTAGCTTCTTAACAAAATGGGGTTCTTCTATACTTGTTTTATGCTTCCACACGTTCAGTCCATGAAGTCGCTGTTGTTTGAAGAACCTTGTTGAGTTCGTCAATGTTCTCAAATCCAGTTGTGCGAAGCCATTCACGAGCTGCTGCCTCACCGTCTTTGATGTAGGCTTCAACTGATCCAGCCCAAGTTGCACGGCCGCAAAGAACACCGTTGAAGTTTGCGCCTGATTCGTGGGCAAAGACAAGTGTTTCTTGGAAGAGTTTGGCTGATACACCTGCACTCAAGTAGATATATGGCAAGTTAGTTGCTTCATCTTGTGCTTTGAAGAAGGCTGCTGCTTCTTCACGTGTATGCACGATTTCACCATCGCCAAAGCCTTCAACGTATTTGACGTTGACTGGAACTTCCACTTTCAAGACATCGATGTTGAAGCGTGGGTCTGAGAAGACCTTCATAGCACCGATAACCTTGTGTGGCTTCACTTTTGCGTATTCTACTGAACCTGCATCAGCTATTTTTTCATCGTAAGCGAGGATTTCAAGGAAGAACGGAATGTCTTCTGCCACACACTCAGAACCAATGCGTTCGATGTAGGCTTGTTTTTGCTGGTTGAGTTCGTCAGAGCTATCTACATCGTAGTAAAGCAAGAACTTAACAGCATCTGCACCTTGTTCCTTGATGCGTTTGGCAGACCAAACATCCAAGCAGTCAGGCAAGCGTTTGGTGCTAGTTGTGTCGTAGCCAGTTTTCTCATAAGCAAGAAGAAGACCAGCATTGGCATCAAGCGCTTTTGTAGCTGGGAGACCATACTCAGGGTCAAGAAGCATAGATGAAGCGTATTTTGTCAATTCATCTGCAACCAAGACTTTAAGCTCTTCCATTTGATCCACTGTTGGCTCTTCTGTTTGATATTGAGCCATGAGGCGTTTCAAAGCACCACGTTGGTCAAAGGCAAGAGCTGAGATGATTCCATTCTCGTCAGAGAGTTTTTGCAAGCAGGCTACTTTATTGGAACTTAATTGTAATTTACTCATAGACACTTCCTTATTTTTGATATTCATGAATGATCACACCTTGTACCACACGGTTTACAGTGCCAGTAGGAGATGGTGTATCTGGTTTATTTTCTACCTTGAGTGAAGTCAATAGGGCAAAGAGTTGGGCATAAACGATGTAAGGGAAGACACGGTAAATATCGTTCAAGACACCGCCACAACCCAGTGCTACTTCTTTGACATTTTCAAGACCAAAGGCTTGATCACTCAAGAGCACAACACGACGAGCAATGTGATCACCAGCCACTTCACGAACCAAGTCCAAGTCGTATTTGCGAGTGTAGTCTGTCGTTGTACCAAATACCAAAACAACTGTATCTTCGTTGATAAGAGATTTTGGACCGTGACGGAAGCCAACTGGGCTTTCATACATGGTCGCAACTTGACCAGCTGTTAGTTCCAAAATCTTGAGCTGAGCTTCATGAGCAAGCCCAAAGAAAGGACCAGCGCCCAGGTAGATAACACGGTTAAAGTCAAGATCTACAAGCTCTTTAACATCTGCTGCATTGTCTAAAACCTTACGCGCAAGGCTAGAAACAACTTCAAAACGTTCAGCTTTCACAGCAAATTCTGTAGGATCAAAGACCAAGAGAGCTGTTAGCATCATAGACGTAAAGCTAGAAGTCATGGCAAACCCAGCGTCATTGGAAGCAGCTGGTTGCAAGAGCAAAAGATTGCGCTCATCGCCATGAGCTTGAAGAGCCAATTTACCATCTGCAGCACATGTAATGGTCACTTGATAGAGGTCATCAACCAAGGCTTTGGCCAAATCAACTGTTGCCACACTCTCAGGTGAATTTCCGCTACGAGCAAAGGATACAAGGACAGTTGCCACATCTTTTTTCAGATAGGTTTCTGGATTTGCTACGATATCTGTTGTCGCAATAGAATTGAAGTTCCATTTGCGCTCGTCATAGACTTCCTTAAAGTATGGCACCAAGGTATCTCCCACATAAGCAGAAGTACCAGCACCCGTCAAGATGACCTTGATATAGTCATGTCTATCAGCGATACCTTGCAGAAAGGCTGCAATTTCTTCACGTTTCGCTTGATAGGCTTCAAAAGCTTCTTTCCATACATCAGGCTGTTGGTAGATCTCACGAGTCGTGATTTCTGCACCCAGTTCAAGTAATTCTTCTTTTGTGTAATTTAGCATAGAGTTCCTCTAATCTATTATTGTTTCATTCCTATTGAAAATATGGGAATGGGATTGACTCCCATTCCCATGTATATTCTATATAAGATGCTCTAAGTCACATCTTATTCATCTTCGTCATCATCAAAGCCCGCTAACAAATCGTTGACTTTTACAATACTTTCTGCAGCACGGCTCTTATAATCCGCATCTGCTCCTGTAAGGCTCGCATTGATAAATTCAATCACCATTGGAAGATTCATCCCTGCGTAGAGTTCAATGTCGCGACCTTCCATAATCAAGCGGCTCACCACGTTACATGGTGTACCACCGAGAAGATCTGCAAAGACTAGGAAATCATCCAATCCTTCGATAGCAGCTTCAAATTTAGCAGTAAATTCTTCTGGACCATCTTCTGGAAGAAGAGCCACTGCATGAATGTTGTCCTGTGGACCCATGATCATTTCTGTGCTACCTTTAAGTTCTTCACAGAAACGACCATGACTCACCAAAATTAATGATTTACTCATAAATTATGCGCCCATTCCAAGCAAGAATTTACCGATGAATGAAAGACCTACTGCAAGAACGATAATGATACCGATCGCTTTAGTAGAGTTCATACCTTTCTTACCAAGCAACCAGAAGATAAAGGCAGTAAAGATTGCTGGAAGCAAGCGTGGGAAGATTGAGTTCAAGATGTCTTGGAAGTCAATCATCTTTTCACCGATTGGCAATTTGTAAGAAATGTCAAAGTTGATCATTGTTGCTACAAGAGCACCCATCATGAAGACACCAAGTACAGATGCAGCATCAATCAAAGCTGTCAAAGTACTTTGCATGTTGTTGATAAGGTTAACCCCTTCTTTGTAAGCAAATTCCAATTGTTTCCAACGGAAGATGTCATATGCAACTGCAACTGCGATCCAAAGGAAGATACCCCATGGTTGGCCAGCGATCGCCATAGTTGCTGCGATAGATCCCATGATAGCAGGTACAAGTGAACCAAAGATAGTATCTCCAAGAGGAGCGAATGGTCCCATCAAACCTGTCTTGATACCGTTAACGGCATCTTTTGAACCCACACCATCTTTTTCTTCCATGGCAAGGTCAAAACCAGCGATAATTGTGTGGAAGAATGGAGAAGTATTGAAGAATTGAGTATGAACTTTCATCATTTCTTTCAATTCAGGAGTTCCATCCCCATACATTTTACGCAATTGAGGCAAGATCATGTAAAGGTAACCAGAAGCTTGCATACGCTCATAGTTCCAACCTAATTGGAAAGTAAACAAGCTACGTTTGTTGATTTGATTAAAATCTTCTTTTGTAAGTTTGTAATTAGAATTCGTCATCTTCGATTTCCCCACTTTCTGATGGTGTAGAAGGTGCTGCTACAGCTACTTTTTGGCTGTTCTTAAAGTGAACAACTGCAAGGAAGATACCTACGATAGAGATACCGATCATAGACAAACCTTTGAAGTTGTTAGCAAAGCCAATCTTTTCAGCAACATCAGCAGGAAGAGTACCAAGGATACCCGCAACAGCGCCACCAAGACCTGTTACATATGAGTAAAGAACAGTCAACATAGCTGTCAAACCGAATCCCATTGCAAGGTAGTGAAGGTTACGTTTAACTGGAAGGTAACGAAGCAAGATTGCAAATCCAAGACCTGGAAGCATACGACCTGCAAGTGTCAAACCGTCTGCAACCCATTGGTATTCTTTAACAAGGTCTACTACTGATTGTACGAAAGCACCACCAAAAGCAAGAGCGAAGAATACCGGAAGGGCACGAGAAAGAGCCCATGGAAGCGCACCAAGTAGATAGTTGCGTTCGATACCTTTGTAGTCAAAGCGTTCGATCGCAGCATCAATACGGTGTGCAAAGAAAGTAGTTGTCATACGTCCAAGAACGTCGAAGTATGTCAAAAGTGCTGCTACTGGTACAGCGATTGTTGTAATCGCAAGGTCTGTATCAATACCTTGAGAGATAGAGAATGCTGTTGCAAGAACCGCACCAGAAGTTGCGTCGATACGAGAAGCACCACCGAAGGTACCAACCCCAAGAACGAATAGCTGCAAGTTACCACCGATAAGCAGACCCGTAGTCACATCTCCCATAATTAAACCAGTAATGAAACCAGCAAATACAGGGGAACCTGCAGATGAAACGATCGTCAACTCATCACAGATTTGATAAGCTGAGTACAAAGTGAGAAGTAAAATTTGCCACCATTGTATCATAACAATGACCTCCTAAAAATTTTTTCCTATTTTAATAAGCTCAAAAAGTCTGAAATTGGATCATTTGGAACCATTTGAGCAGTAAGTTTAACACCTTTTTCTGCCAGTTTGTGGAAATCTTCCACATCCTTGTCTACTACGTTGATAGAACGTGTGATGGGGCGAGTTTCTGGTGTTTGAGACATATTCCCAACATTAAGGGTTTCAAGTGGTACACCTGCTTCAACCAAACCAAGGAAGCGGTCTGGTTTACGAGCCACGATAAAGAGACGTTGGCTATCGTATTTTCCAGCAAGAATATTGGCTGCCGCTTTTTCAATTGGCAAAATACTCAATTTTACACCTGGTGGTGTCGCAAGTTTCAAACCACTCTTTTCAACGTCGTTGTTGACAACTTCGTCGTCTACAACCATAATACGTGAAACATTTAGTTTTCCAGCCCAAAGATTGGCTACTTGTCCGTGGATCAAACGTCCATCGATACGGCATCCTACAATTGTCATAAATTTTCCCCCTTTATATGTTTTAGTGTAGGTTTTCGAGTTAAATGAATCTCTTCTTTATATTCACCCTCTGTCTCAAAGATAATAATGCGGTTTGCACCTTCCTTGAGGTAGCTATGAGGGATATAAAGCGAGAGGGTCGGGCCGACGTTCCAAAAACGTCCTAGATTCTGCCCATTGACAAAGGCAACTCCCTTACCAAACTCAGACAAGTCTAGGTAAGTATCCTTTGGCTCTTGGACTGTAAAGTCATAAGCGTAAAAGGCTGGTTGCCCTTCTGTCCATCCTTTTGAAAAATCAATTTTCTCAGGATTATCTAGTGGGAGTGGATAGTGTTTCCAGTTTAGTAAGAAGTGCAAATCCTTACAAACCCCTGTCCGAATTCCCTTACGTTGCGTATCCGCTAAGAACTTGTGTCCGTAGTTGACACGCCCCATATTTTCAATCAAGATGTCAATCTCTGAAAAGCCTTCTCGATTGCCTTGACAGTAGATATCTTCACCAATCTCTGTCTGGTATTGAGTAGCAATCCATTGACCATCTACAAAGAGTTGAGCTCGGTCACGTCCATCGATGATACGGAGACGTTCCTCTTCTGCATCCCAACTTGCCTCCGTGCGGTAGAGAAGGTAGCCATAACTTTGACCAAGTTCTTCCATCGCTTTTGGATAGAGGCTTTCAGTAGGACTAGAGAGGTTATCCAGGGTTTCAAACAAGGAAACTTTTTCGACCAATGGAATGGACCCTATCTCCATGCTTTCCTTATAGAGTGGTTCCAACTGTGGATACTCTGGGAAGTGGGTTGCCATCATCTTCTTGACTGCTAAGTATTTAGCAGTTGGATTTCCTTCTTCATCGAGAAGGGCATCATAGTCGTAAGATGTGACTTGCGGCAAATCCAGAGTTCCTCGAGCTGAGCAGCCATTCATGAAACCAAAGTTTGTTCCACCATGGAACATGTAAAGGTTGATAGAGCCTTGCTCCAATACCTCTCGAACAGCTTCTGCCAATTCTTTAGGATCCCGTGTGATGATGGGTTCTTTCCAACGGTTGAACCAACCATCCCAGAATTCCATACACATGAGGGGCCATTTCTTGCCATGCTCATCAAAGAATTCCTGCATCTGTGAAAAGTTGTACGGAGCTTTAGAACCGAAGTTTCCTGTCACAAAGAGATCGTCTTCGATCAAGGTTCCAGCTTTCAGAGTAGCCCTCCATGGACCATCTGAAGTAAAGAGTGGGCAATCAATCCCTCGGTCTTCCATCAATTTCCGAATTGCTCGTAGATAAGACTTATCTTCTCCATAAGAGCCATATTCATTTTCGACTTGCATCATAAGAATGTTTCCACCATTATCCAACAAGCGAGGCACAAGCCTTGGCAATAATTGGTCATAATAGCGAGCAACAGCCTCGATGTAGGCCGGGTCGGACGAGCGAATTCGCATGTCCTTTGTCAAGAGCCAAGCCGGCAAGCCACCAAATTCCCATTCCGCACAGATAAATGGAGACGGGCGTACAATGGCATAGAGACCTAGATCTTGTGCAATTTGAAGAAATCTCTCCAAATTTCTGGCACCTTCAAAATCAAACTCCCCTTCAACAGGTTCGTGTAAATTCCAAGCCACATAGGTCTCGACTGTATTAAAGCCAAGCGCCTTTAAGTTATAGAGAGAATGATACCAATCCTCTGCTGGAATCCTAAAATAATGAATGGCGCCGGACAAAATCTTGAACGGTTTTCCGTCTAAATAGAAATCGTCCTCAATTTTAAATCTGGTCATGTTATTACCTCTGACGAATCAAGTTTGCGCTTTCATTTATTATAATATTAACTATAATCAAATCTTTTGCATTTGTCAATAGGTTTTAGAAAATTATTTAAAATTTTTCTATTTTTTTACTTACCGTTTACCGAAATTATCTAAAAATAGCATGAAAACGATCTTTTTATGTATGATAATTCACAAGAACTTCAAATGAATTTTTTTACATGTAAAATAACATTTTTAGTCTATTATTTTAATTTTTTGACCTTAATACTACTCTTTTCTCTATATTTGTGGTAAAATCAAAATTGGAGAAAGAGAATCGAGGTGAAATTTATGGCTATTCCTAAATACCAATATATTAAAGATGAATTAAAAAACAAAATCATCTCTGGTCAATTTGCAAGTGGAGATAAATTTTATACAGAAGCCGAATTGATCGCGATGTACGATGTGAGTTCAATCACAGTTGTTCGTGCCTTGAATGACCTTGCTAAAGACGGCTACATTGTCCGCCAACAAGGTAAAGGTACTTTCGTTTCACGTGCCCGCAAGCACAAACTCGTTGAGTTTTCAGATGTTGAAGTCTTTGAAACAAAAGACGATAAAGTTACTGTCCTTTCTATCGAGCGTGGAAACAAACTTGAATATTTAGATAAACTTGGACTACGTGGAGATCAATTCTACTATAAGATTGAACGTATTCGTCAGACAAACGACGTGACATACATCTACCACACATCTTATATTCCTGAGCAATACATCAATGCCAACTATCCAAATCTTGATTATTATAGCTCTATCTATACACGTTTCAAATTGGATTACCGCATTCACATGAGTGATGAACATTTTGAGGAAATCAACGAAATCGCATTCCCAACACCAGAGCACGCTGCTTCTGTACTCGGAATCGATACACAATTCCCAACTGTCTTCCAAACGAAGACTACAAAACTTGAGGCCACTGGCCAAGTCCTTGCCTATAGTGAAACTTATAAGCGAGCAGACTACTACAAAATCAAATTCATCTCATGTAACCGAGGTCATTAAGAAAAAGCCTGAGCCTAGCTCAGGCTTTTTCTCTATTCATTATAGCACGAGAAAGAAGTTGTGAAAACGCTATGAAGGGCTCTTATTTAATTAGTAGCATTTTTACTAAAAACAAGTTAAATTTTCGTTTGGTTTTTCCTCTGTTTTATCCCTTATTAGCAAATTTCTCCTAAATCTTATGATTTCCTCTATTTATTATAGTTCTTATATAAACCCACTTGACATTTTACTCCTTAGATAATAAAATAAAATTGGTTTTATGTAAACGCTATCATATATGATAATAACAAGGAGGTTTTATCATGAAACTAGAAAAGAAACAGCGCTTCTCCATCCGTAAATACGCGGTTGGGACAGCTTCTGTACTTATAGGATTTGCTTTTAGCGCACAAGTCGTATCTGCCGACGGGATTACTCCAGCTCCAACAGCTGAAGAAACTGTCCAAACGATTCAGGAGAGTCCCCAAGCAGTCAAAGAAGCTGTAGACTCCAAGGTCCCAGAAAAACTGGAAGAAAAGGCTGACAAACCTGTAAAAGAGGAGGTCAAAGAAGACCAGGAGGCTCCTCGAACAGTTGCTCCAAAAACAGAAGAAACAACTGCACCAGTTGTGACAGAAAATGCTACTCCAACTCCTACTGCCGAGAAAGAAAGCCCTGCCCCAGCTGAAACTCCTACCGAAAGTACTTCTTCAGAAAAGAAAAATGAAGCCGTCACACCTGCAGTAGCCACTCCTAGCACGGAACGAGCAACTCAGGTGAATGAAAAACTGGCTAAAAGAAAAATGATCTCAATTGATGCTGGACGCAAGTACTTCTCTCCAGACCAACTAAAAGAAATCATCGACAAAGCCAAACACTACGGCTACACGGATCTTCATTTACTAGTTGGAAACGATGGCATGCGTTTCATGTTGGACGACATGACCATCAAAGCCAATGGCAAAACCTATGCAAGTGATGATGTCAAACGTGCGCTCGAAAATGGAACTGATGCCTACTACAAGGATCCAAATGGCAACCACTTGACAGAGAGCCAGATGACGGACTTGATTAACTATGCCAAAGATAAAGGTATCGGACTAATCCCAACCGTTAATAGCCCTGGGCACATGGATGCGATTTTGCATGCTATGAAAGAACTAGGCATCCAAAAACCGAATTTCAACTACTTGGGAAAAGAATCTGCTCGTACTGTTGACCTTGATAACAAAGAAGCGGTTGAATTCACAAAAGCTTTAATCGACAAGTATGCAGCTTACTTCGCTGGCAAATCTGACATCTTCAACATCGGACTAGACGAGTATGCCAACGATGCTACAAACGCTAAAGGTTGGACTGTCCTTCAAACACAAGGAAAATATAGTAAATTTATCACTTACGCTAATGATCTTGCTCACATTGTCAAATCTCACGGTCTTAAGCCAATGGCTTTCAACGATGGCATTTACTACAATAGTGATACTAGTTCTGGTACTTTTGACAAAGATATCATCGTTTCTATGTGGACTGGTGGATGGGGCGGATACGACGTCGCTTCTTCTAAACTTCTAGTTGAAAAAGGTCACCAAATCCTTAATACCAACGATGCTTGGTACTATGTTCTCGGACGAAATGCCGACGGCCAAGGCTGGTACAACCTTGACCAAGGCCTCAACGGTATCAAGAGCACTCCAATTACTTCAGTACCAAAATCTGAAGGAGCAGATATCCCGTTCATCGGCGGTATGGTAGCTACTTGGGCAGATGACCCAGCTCAACGTTATTCACCATCACGCCTCTTCAAACTCATGCGTCATTTCGCAAATGCAAACGCTGAGTACTTTGCTGCCGACTATGAGTCTGCTGAGCAAGCTCTGAAAGAAGTCCCAACAGACCTTAACCGCTATACTGCAGAAAGTGTCGCAGCTGTCAAAGAAGCTGAAAAAGCCATTCGCTCACTCGATAGCAACCTCAGCCGAGCCCAACAGGACACGATTGACCAGGCAATCGCGAAACTCCAAGAAGCTGTCAGCAATTTGACCTTCACACCAGAAGCTCAAAAAGAAGAAGACGCGAAACGCGAAGTTGAAAAACTTGCCAAGAACAAGGTGATCTCAATTGACGCTGGACGTAAGTACTTCACGCTCGACCAACTCAAACGCATCGTAGACAAAGCGAGCGAGCTCGGCTACTCTGATGTGCATCTTCTCCTAGGAAATGACGGACTTCGCTTCCTACTTGATGACATGACTATCACTGCTAACGGAAAAACTTATGCAAGTGACGATGTCAAAAATGCCATCATTGAAGGAACAAAAGCTTACTACGATGACCCAAACGGAACCACTCTTAGCCAGGCTGAAATCACTGAATTGATCGAGTACGCAAAATCAAAAGGTCTTGGACTCATTCCAGCAATCAACAGCCCAGGTCACATGGATGCCATGCTTGTCGCTATGGAAAAATTAGGTATCGCAAACCCTCAAGCTAATTTCGATAAAGTCTCCAAAACAACCATGGACCTTGAAAACGAAGAAGCAATGAACTTTACAAAAGCCCTTATCGGTAAGTACATGGACTTCTTTGCGGGCAAGACTAAGATCTTTAACTACGGTACAGACGAATACGCTAATGACGCTACCAACGCTCAAGGCTGGTACTACCTCAAATGGTATGGACTCTATGGCAAGTTTGCTGAATATGCCAACACTCTTGCTGCTATGGCAAAAGAAAGAGGCCTTCAACCGATGGCCTTCAACGATGGTTTCTACTACGAGGACAAGGATGATGTTGAGTTTGACAAGGATGTCATCATCTCTTACTGGTCTAAAGGATGGTGGGGCTACAACCTTGCAACGCCTCAGTACCTAGCAAGCAAAGGCTATAAACTCCTCAACACAAACGGAGACTGGTACTACGTCCTAGGAAATCACAAACCAGACGAAGCCTACCCACTATCAAAGGCGATTGAAAACTCTGGCAAAGTGCCATTTAACCAGCTTGCATCTACCAAGTATCCAGAAGTAGACCTTCCAACCGTCGGAAGCATGCTTGCTATCTGGGCAGACAAACCAAGTGCTGAGTACAAGGAAGAAGAAATCTTTGAACTCATGACTGCCTTTGCAGACCATAACAAAGACTACTTCCGCGCTAACTACAATGCACTCCGTGAGGAACTTGCTCAAATCCCTGCAAACTTGGATGGATACAGCAAGGAAAGCTTGGATGCCCTAAATGTAGCTAAAGAAGCTCTCAACTACAACCTCAACCGTAACAAACAAGCCGAGTTAGACGCTCTCGTAGCTAAACTCAAGGCAGCCCGCCTAGGCCTTAAACCAGCAACAACCCACTCAGGAAGCCTCGATGAAAACGAACTAGCTACCAATGTCGAAACCAAACCGGAACTCATCACAAGAGCAGAAAAGATTCCATTTGAAGTTATCAAGAAGGAAAATCCAAACCTCCCAGCTAAGCAAGAAAAGATTGTCACACCAGGTGTAGATGGCGAACGCACTCATTACATCTCTGTCCTTACTGAAAATGGTAAACAAACAGAAACCGTTCTAGATAGCCAAGTAACCAAAGAACCTGTGACCCAAGTGGTTGAAATCGGTGCCCCTATTACCCACAAAGGGGATGAAAGTGGCCTTGCTCCAGCTGCCGAAGCGAAACCAAGACTGGATATCCAAGAAGAAGATATTCCGTTCACTACTGTGACACGTGAAAATCCACTCTTGCTCAAAGGGAAGACTCAAGTCGTTACTAAAGGCGCTAACGGTCGTCGCAGTCATTACTACTCTGTGAGCACTAGTGCTGACGGTAAGGAAGTGAAAACTCTTGTAGATAGCCTTGTGACTCAAGAAGCAGTGACCCAAGTTATTGAAGTCGGAACCCTTGTAACCCATGTAGGAGACGAACACGGTCTTGCTCCAGCCGCAGAAACAAAACCAAGACTGGATATCCAAGAGGAAGAAATTCCATTCACTACTGTGACACGTGAAAATCCTCAATTACCAAAAGGACAAACGCAAGTTGTTACTAAAGGGGCTAACGGCCACCGTACTGCCTTCTACTCTGTAAGCACTAGTGCTGATGGAAAAGAAGAAAGAACGCTTGTCAATAGTGCGGTATCGCAGGAAGCGGTCGCTCAGGTGGTCGAAGTCGGAACTGCCGTTGAGAAAGCTGAGCAAGCTGAACCAACTACTAGCAAAGCAGAAGAAAAACAACTTCCTGCAACAGGAAATCAAGATTCTGCAGGCTTGGTCGCAGCAGGACTCATGGCCACACTAGCAGCCTACGGACTCACTAAGAAAAAAGAAGATTAAACCCCTTCAATAAGCATACAAAAAAGCGAGATTGAATCTCGCTTTTTATTGTTAGGATTAATCACCAAGTCCGATACGTTCAAAGATATCATCCACTCGTTTAGTGTAGTATGCAGGGTTGAAGATTTCATCAATTTCCTCTTGAGTCAGGCGTGATGTCACTTCTGGATCTGCTTCTAGAAGCGGTTTAAAGTCTACTTGATTATCCCAAGAGTAGGCTGTTTTTGGTTGCACCAAGTCATAGGCTTGCTCACGGGTCATGCCTTTTTCAATCAAGGTCAACATAGCACGTTGGCTAAAAATCAAACCAAACGTAGAGTTCATGTTGCGGATCATGTTTTCTGGGAAGACCGTCAAGTTCTTGACAATATTTCCAAAGCGGTTGAGCATGTAGTCAATCAAAATAGTCGTATCTGGTGTGATGATACGCTCAGCTGATGAGTGAGAAATATCACGTTCGTGCCAGAGAGCGACGTTCTCATAGGCTGTCACCATGTGACCACGGATGACACGCGCAAGACCTGTCATGTTTTCAGAACCGATAGGGTTACGTTTGTGAGGCATTGCTGAAGAGCCTTTTTGACCTTTGGCAAAGAACTCTTCCACTTCACGTTGTTCTGATTTTTGAAGACCACGGATCTCCGTTGCCATACGCTCGATGGAAGTTGCGATGCTGGCAAGAACGGCAAAGTACTCAGCATGAAGGTCACGAGGAAGAACCTGTGTAGAGATTTCTTGGGCACGGATACCAAGCTTGTCGCAGACGTATTTCTCTACAAATGGTGGAATGTTGGCAAAGTTCCCAACCGCACCAGAAATCTTACCAGCTTCCACACCAGCAGCCGCATGCTCGAAACGCTCGATATTGCGCTTCATTTCGCTGTACCAAGTCGCTAATTTAAGACCAAAAGTTGTCGGCTCAGCGTGCACACCGTGGGTACGCCCCATCATGATGGTGAACTTGTGTTCCTTAGCCTTGTCAGCGATGATGTTGGTGAAGTTTTCAAGGTCACGACGGATGATGTCGTTGGCCTGCTTGTAGAGGTAACCGTAGGCAGTATCCACCACGTCGGTAGAAGTCAAACCATAGTGGACCCACTTGCGCTCTTCACCAAGAGTCTCAGAAACCGCACGTGTGAAGGCAACCACATCGTGACGAGTCTCCTGCTCAATCTCTAAAATACGATCGATGTCAAAGTCCGCCTTTTCGCGAATCAAAGCCACATCTTCCTTAGGGATTTCCCCCAACTCAGCCCATGCCTCGTCAGCCAAGATTTCCACCTCAAGCCAAGCACGGTATTTATTTTCTTCACTCCAAATGTTCGCCATCTCAGGGCGAGAGTAACGGTTGATCATGTGTTTTGCTCCTCACTATAATTATCTATAAAAATTTTAGACAATGTAATTTCTACATCAAAATCTGTAGAAATAACTAATTCAACTATACCTTCTTCATCATTAGTTCTAATATTTCTAAATAAATTTAAAACATCCGCTTCAAATATAGAACCTTTTTTTGTTTTTGATAAACAATAATACTTAAAGATATGAAATATGCCTTTATTAAACTGATTATCAAACTTCAATGAATAGTTTTTAGAATCAATTTCATAATAATCCATAGGAAATTGGAGAGCAATCGTTCCCAAAATTTCCAATATCCTATTCTTCTTGTGTTGATAAAAATCTAGATCTCTTTTAAAAAGGGGTAGTTCTAAAGGGCTATCTTTTAATTCACCTTTATAATTTGTCCAATCCAACCTAATTTTATCATAAAGTTTTTCTGACTGATTCAACTTGAAATGATTTTTTCTTAAATATTTTATTAAATATAGAATTGGAACCCCAAATATTTCTTCTTTAGTCTTTTGAATAATAACATCAATATCTCTCAATATTTCCTTACAATGATAACTGCAACAAGAACTAAAAAATTTTAAAATTTTTCCAGATATAACTTTGTCACCGTTTATAGATAACAAGATTTCCCTCATTTTTTCAAATAAAGATATATCTTCTGGATTATTAAAAATATCAAGAGGTGAATATAAATTATTAGAGAAATAGTGAACACTCTCATACGAAAAAGCAGCCTCACATTTATCCATTATTTGTTGGAGTAGAAAGTTAGAGTGCAATTCATCTGTGACACGATAATTAATCGAGCAATGGTAATTAAAATTTAATTCTTTCAAACTCTCATTTGAAAGATCGTTCAAAACGAACTGTGAAAAAATTAAATCCTCACTTGATATCTTTAAAATTCTGTCTTTATCTTCAATCTCATGTCCGCCAGTATTTACATATTTTAGATCTTCTTTTTCGCTATCTAATTCAGCTTTTAAAAGCTTCAAATCCATACGAACACTGTCACTTGATGGCCTTGAATCCGGGGACGGATTAATTAATCTATCGACTAACTTATCTAATTCGAAGAGATAAGGAAAAGTATGCCAAATACGCTTATATTCTGACCCGTCTGGATTTTCTCCTGTAAAACATTCATTAATGATTAATCCAAAAGAATATACATCTGACGCAAATGTAATGTTAAGGGCTTTTCCAATTTTCTTTTGTTCTGGTGATAAATAATTTCTATTTGCTAGTAAATCATCCGCAACAGTTAAATCAGATCCTTGAAAATGCGCAATTCCAAAATCACTTAAAACTAAATTTTCATCTCTTATCAGAATATTTTCTGGCTTGATATCTCTATGAATTATTCCTTTATCATGAGCAGCGTTTATACCCTTTGATAACTGAATTAAATAATTTAATCTTTGTTCTGGTGAATAATTTTCTGATTCATCTATTACATCCCTAAGATTTTTGGGGAAATAATCCATTACTGCATATAAGAATTGAGCTCTTTGCCCGTCATTTGGATATTCTCCATGTAAATGATACTTAATAATATTTTCATGATTATACTGTGAACAAAATTCAATATCATTTTTTAGTCTCTCAATTTTTGCCCTATTTGCACGTCCTCTAGAAGTTGGTAGTTTCATAATTTTAACAGCTTTTTCGATACCAGTACTATCATTTGTCAAAACTACTACACCTTGACCTCCTTGACCTAAAATTTTGATAAAACAATAACCAATAAATTGCAAAATCTCATCAATTTTAAACTGATTTTTGAGATCATCAATACGCTCATTCGTTAAATCCATATTCCCTCACTTCTGTTAAAATAACTCCATGATTACACAAACTCCTCTTTCCCAATCCATACAGATTGATAGTGAACTAATATATTGAAATCTGTATTCAGCAGTAAATCATAAATTGCTACAATTCTATCCTTTTCGGCGAAAATATAAACAATGAATTAATCTATAAAAAACTAAATTTACTTAATACTTCTTATTTACTAACAATATAGTCACAAATATGAATATTTTTAGTAACTTCAGGGTAGTCTACCCCAAAATACTTTCGATTGATACTACAATATCCTTTGTCATCAACATTATAAATATACTTACACACTTCTCCAGAAAGCGTTGTAAAGAATAAAGTAATCGTCTCTGGGACGTGATTAAAATTAGGCTTGTTACCTAAGATATGTTGATGTATCTCTTTTTGATGTGCTTTCGAGACTACATATAATCTTTGCTCCGCATTTAACTTTGGTATCAGCTCACCGTCTAAACTTTCCCCAAATAAGATTCGAAGATTAAATATCGGTTGATTGTTAACAATTTCAAGAGATAAAATTTTATCTCTTTTATCCTCATTAGAATAAGATTCTTCAAAACTATTAGCTGCTACATATTGTTTGTTATTTTTTGATTTTCGTAGATGAAACCAATATTTATCATCAAAATATACTCTACAATTTGGCTTGATAAGCTGATAATCATTGCTTAAAAGCAACTCTGGTCGATACTTACGTAATTCCTTTTCTTCTTCGAGTGATAATTGTAAATGGACAACAATCAATGAGATTACAATTCCAGCGACACTTCCATAAAAGCTCAACCAATCACCCAATCCGGAATTCAAATAATTGGAAAAAATTCCGATAACAACTGAGAAAAAGGGACCAGATGCCATCACTAGTAACAATAAAAATATCAGCTGTTTTATGTTGTTTTTTAAATATTTTTTCATATTTCCCTAAAATTCAATCCCTTCTCCAAACTCATCCACACTATCCGACGCATCACTAAACAAAGTCACGTGTCCCATCTTGCGGTTGTGTTTCGCTTCTATTTTACCATACATGTGGAGGTGGGCGCTTGGATTTTCTGTGACATATTTCTCAGCAGCCTCGACGTGCTGGCCGAGTACGTTGAGCATAACAGCAGGCGCATGCAGTTTGATAGCTGGCAATGGGGCCCCGAGAACACCGAGAATATGGGTATCAAACTGAGAGAAGTCACAGGCTTCAATCGAGTAGTGGCCTGAATTGTGTGGCCGTGGGGCGATTTCGTTGACAATAATATCATCAGCTGTCGCAAACATTTCCACGCAAAGTGTTCCAGACAAGTTGAGCTGTTCTGCGATTCGCACTGCCATGGCTTTTGCTTTGTCAGCTAGACTAGCTGAAATGCGAGCAGGCACAATTGTTTTAGATAGGATGTTGTTACGATGGATATTTTCCTGAACTGGGAAAACCGTAACGTCCTTGCCGTTACCAGACACGATGACAGAAATTTCAAGGTCAAAGTTGACGAATTCTTCCAAGACACAGTCTGCTGAGTCGGCTAGTGCACGGGCTTCTTCCAAGTCTGCTTCTGAGCGAATGACCTTTTGTCCATGCCCATCGTATCCACCTGTCGCAGTCTTGAGGACATAGTTTTTCGATAGGTCGATGTCTGCCAAGTCTTGGCTTGAAGTCACAACCTTGTAGGGTGCCACCGTTACTTGAGCCTTATTTGACAAAAAATCCTTTTCAAAAATCCGATTTTGAGAAATACGGAGTAGGTCTGTCCCTTGAGGGAGTTGTCCACCCTTGATAACAGCATCCAGACCGTCAGCATCGACATTTTCAAACTCATAGGTCAGGACATCGCAACGCTCAGCCAACTGACGGAGGGCATCCACATCGTTATAAGGAGCCACGATGATCTCCGCCACACGAGAGGCTGGACAATCCGCAGCAGGATCCAGCGCGATGACCTTGTGCCCCATGTAGATAGCAGAAATGGCCATCATCTGCCCCAGCTGACCGCCACCGATAATTCCGATTGTTTTAGATGAGCTCATTGGTAGACTCCTCTGCGATTTTTCCTTGCTCTTCTGCATAATCTGCTAACGCTATTGCGATAGCCTGATCTTCTACTGAAAGGAGACGGAGGGCAAAGAGGGCTGCATTTGTCGCTCCTGCTTCACCGATAGCCATCGTCGCAACAGGCACGCCACCCGGCATCTGTACGATAGAGTAAAGCGAGTCCACGCCACTAAGAGCGCGCGACTTGACAGGTACCCCGATGACAGGAAGAGTTGTTTTGGCTGCGACCATTCCTGGCAAATGGGCTGCGCCACCTGCACCTGCGATAATGACCTTGATACCACGGCTACGAGCTTCCTCCGCATGTCTGAACATGAGGTCTGGAGTACGGTGGGCAGAGACAACTTTCTTTTCGTAAGCTACACCGAAGCGGTCAAGGACTTCGGCGGTTTTTTGCATAGTTGCCCAGTCGGATTTGGAGCCCATGATGATGGAAATTACTTGTTTAGTCATAATATTCCTTTTCTTTCCTTTCTTTTTTCAATCTCCTTAAGTTGTGAGGGACGGCAGCAGCCACCAAAGGTGTTTCATGCCTAAATCGGAAGCCCAAGGTCTTCCGATTTCCCTGAACGATTGGCTTATAAGCCAATCGTTCTTTCACAACGGCGGTGATTGCTCTATATTAGCTTGCTAACGCTCGCAAATCAAACGACCATTAACGTATTTTGTGAGTTTTTATTTTTCTTTTCGATAATGGTCTTAGATGGTGGGGACGGAAGCAAACCTTCGGTTTCATTCCTAAAATTTGAGCCTAAGTCTCAAATTTTCCCCCGACCAGAACAGTAACAATTCTGGTCTTTTCACCACGGCGACCATTATCTTACTTTGGCTCGCTTTGGCTCGCCATTGACAAATTTAGTATCTGTTAATCTTTTATAGCCTTGCTTCCGATATCTGTTCGGTAGAAGAGGCCTTCTGTTTTTTGTTGGGAGAGTTCTTGGTAGATGGTTTCTTGGGCTTCTTTGACGGTATCTGCTGTGGTGACCAGCATGTATACTCGACCGCCATTTGACAGCAATGCTCTGCTATTTTCCGCAAACTTAGCCCCTGCATAGTAGGTGATGATGTCGCCATCAGTTTTGGCTGGCAACTTGACTCCCTTTGCATAATCTAGCGGGTAGCCCTTGGATGCGACAACCACACCCAGAGTCACGCCCTTGTCCGTCCATGTGATGTTCGGCTCCTTGTCATCGAGAATATCCGTGATATTTTGTGCAAAATCAGATGTCAAACGAGGCAAGATAATCTGAGTTTCGGGATCTCCAAATCGAGCGTTAAACTCGATAACCTTCGGACCGTCAGCTGTCAAAATAAGCCCCGCGTAGAGGACACCAAGATACGGACGGCCTTCTTTGATCATCCCTTCAAGGACTGGTTTGACAATGGTGTCAACCGCCGTATCAATCACGCTCTGTGGCAAGTGTGGAACTGGCGCATAAGCTCCCATACCGCCTGTGTTAGGCCCCTTGTCGCCATTGTAAGCACGTTTGTGGTCCTGAGCCGTCGGCATGATGTAGAACTTGTCCTCATTGACAAAGGCAAAGAGAGAGAACTCCTCCCCGTCGAGAAATTCCTCGATAACCACACGCGCACCAGAGTCACCAAATTTATTGTCCAAGAGCATCTCGTGAGCGGCTTCGACCGCTTGCTCAACCGTCTCCGCAACGACGACACCTTTCCCAAGCGCCAAGCCATCCGCCTTGACGACGATAGGTGCCCCCTGCTTTTCGATATAGGCCTTGGCTTCCTCAAAGTCCGAGAATGTGCCATAGGCTGCTGTCGGAACGCCGTATTTGACCATGATTTCCTTGGCAAAATCCTTGGACCACTCCAGCTCCGCCGCCAATCTTGTCGGACCAAAGGCTTTGAGACCAGCTGCATTGAACTCATCCACAATCCCAGCAGCAAGGGCATCATCTGGCCCGATAAAGGACCAAGCAATATCGTTGGCTTTTGCAAACTCAATCAATTTAGAATGTTCGGAAATAGAGATGTTTACTAACTCCAAACCATCCAGAGTCATCCCGTCATTTCCAGGAGCTACAAAGACCTTTTCAACCTCTTTTGACTCAAGCAACTTCTTAGCAATGGCATGTTCACGACCACCCGAACCGACAACAAGCAGTTTCATTTCTCAACCTCTTTTGCGAATTATTTACTAATATTATACCATAAACGTTCGTTTTAATCTTGTTTCACTTAGCATTTTAAACCAAAAAAGGAAAGAAACTGTTTTCTTCCCTTTTGCTTCTTAATGTCTAAAATGTCTCACGCCTGTGAAGACCATAGTCAAGCCGTATTTATCCGCTGCTTCGATAGATTCTTGGTCACGGACAGATCCACCTGGTTGGATGATGGCTTTGATACCTGCTTTGGCGATTTCTTCCACGTTATCCGCAAATGGGAAGAAGGCATCTGAAGCAAGAACAGCACCATCAAGACGGTCTTTAGCTTGATCAATGGCGATGCGAACAGAAGCCACTCGGTTGGTTTGCCCTGGGCCAACACCGAGTGTCATATGGTCGTTGGTTACGATGATACCGTTTGATTTGACGTACTTGATAGCTTTCCAAGCGAACTCAAGGGCAGTCGCTTCAGTTTCTGTTGGTTGGCGTTTGGTAACGACTTGCCAATCAGCTGGGCTTTCTTTTACCACGTCTTGGTTTTGCACCAGAAGCCCACCGACCACGCCTGTGTATTCTGCTTCCACTTCACTAGCCTCTTGAGCGTCAAATGGCAAGGCAAGGATACGCAAGTTTTTCTTTTTATTGGTCAAAATAGCTAGCGCTTCATCCGTATAGCTTGGTGCAATGATGATCTCGAGGAATACACCATGCATCTTCTCAGCTGTCGCAGCATCCACCTCACGGTTAAGAACAACGATACCACCAAAGATAGACACTGGGTCAGACTCATAAGCGTAGTCCCAAGCAGTCTCGATGTCATCAGCCTGACCGATTCCACATGGGTTCATGTGTTTGAGAGCCACAACGGTTGGACGGTCTTTGAAGTCACGGATGATACGGATAGCAGCATCCGCATCACGGATATTGTTGAAGGACAATTCTTTTCCGTTCAGTTGTTTGGCGGATGCAATCGAATAGTCAGTCGGCAAAGCTTTTTGGTAAAAGTCTGCATCTTGTTGAGGGTTTTCACCGTAACGCATGGCTTGCTTGAGGTCATAGGTCAAAGTGAGCTTTTCAGGCTTTGCTTCACCTACTTGAGCTGTGAAGTATTCTGCAATCAAAGCATCATAAGCCGCTGTATGACGGAAAACCTTGGCTGCCAAACGTTGACGAGTTTCATAAGTCGTTTCACCATTTGCTGCCAATTCGTCAAGCACCACTGCATAGTCAGCAGGGTCTACCACAACCGTTACGCTGGCATGATTTTTCGCCGCTGAACGAAGCATGGATGGCCCACCAATATCGATGTTTTCAACTGCGTCAGCGTAGGTCACATCTGGTTTGAGAATCGTTTCCTTGAAAGGATAGAGATTGACCACTACAAGGTCGATAAGTTCAATTTGATTGTCCTTAGCCGCCTCAAGGTGGCTATCGAGATCACGACGAGCGAGGAGCCCACCATGGATATTTGGGTGAAGGGTCTTGACACGGCCATCCATCATTTCTGGGAAGCCCGTCACATCATCAATTGCAATGGTCTCCACCCCAGCATTGTCAAGGGCAACCTTTGTCCCACCTGTCGAGATAATCTCCCAACCGAGTTTTTTAAGTTCTTGGGCAAATTCAACAATGCCCGCTTTGTCTGAGACGCTGATTAAGGCCTTTTTCGTCATTCTATTCCTCTTTCTTTAGATCCAAGCGCATAGCGACTTCGTTATTTTCTTCTATAAATCCTGTTTCCTGAAAACTCAGACTAGTCAACAGGTGCTTCATTTTTTCATTTCCAACCACATAATCTGCGGTAATATGACTGCAAGCTCTATCCATCTGGGCCTCTTTGATTAGAACTTCCAAGGCTTTTCGACCATAACCTCTTCCTTGGTACTGCTGACCAATCATTATCCGCCAGATAAAGTATTCCGCTTCATCCTTGTCTATTTCTAGCAGGAGAAAGCCAACCACTTGCTTATCCCAATAGATTGCCATCGGAAACACATCTTCGTTTTTCCGGTAGAGCCATGCATCAGCTAAAGAGCGCACATTTGGAGCTACGAAACGTGCTCGTTCATCAGCTTCTGATATTTTCAAATCCAGCACTGCCTGAAAACTGCTCTCATCTACCAATTTCAGTTCAATCATTTTTTCTCCTAGCAAGATTGCGCAATCAAAACTTGATTTACCTCTTACCTTCTCTCCACTCCCAAGCTATCCAACACCTCTGGATACAACTTGTACTCTGCCTCATGAATGCGAGCTTCAAAGCTTTCGATGGTATCATTAGCTAGTCGTGGTACGCGTACTTGTTTGATGACCTCGCCTGTATCCACACCCGAATCCACCCAGTGAATGGTGACACCACTCTCAGCGACATCAGCTTTCCAAGCGTCCTCAATCCCATGAGCTCCTGGAAATTCTGGTAGGTAGGCTGGATGAATGTTAATGATCCGACCCTCGTAAGCAACGAGCAAAGTTGGCCCAACGATTTTCATGTAGCCGGCGAGGCAAACCAAGTCAATCTGGTGTTCTTCCAAGAGTTCGACAAGGGCTGCTTCGTAGTCCGCCTTGTTCTCAAACTCCTTGAGTTCAAAAGCATAGGACAGGACGCCGAGCTTTTCTGCACGCTCTAGCACATAGGCGTCACGATGGTCTGAAAAGACAAACTCCACCGGAAATTCTTCAGCAATCACCTGAAAATTTGAGCCATTACCAGAGGCAAAAACCGCTATTTTTTTCATTTGATGATGACACTTTCGTTTTCTTTCTTGACGATGCGACCAATTTCATAGACTGGTTCATCCAGCAATTCCTTGACGCGACCTACATTTTCAGGGCTAACTGCCAGCATGAGTCCCACACCCATATTGAAGATTTCAAACATTTCTTCATGCTTGATTTCACCGTATTTTTCAAGAGCTTTGAAAATAGGAAGGACTGGAACCTTGTCTTCTTCAATTTCCGCAGCTAGGTCAGCCGCAAACATACGAGGGACATTCTCGATAAAGCCACCACCTGTGATGTGGGCAATACCGTTGACCAACTCTTCCTTGATGAGTGGCAAGACAGCCTTGACATAGATACGAGTCGGCTCAAGAAGGACTTCCTTGAGTTTCTTGCCTTCCAATTCTGGCAAGACTTCCTCACCCGTGTAGTCGGCAAAAACACGGCGCACGAGTGAGTAACCATTCGAGTGAATCCCACTTGACGCAAGTCCGAGAAGAACATCACCTTCTGCCACTTTTGAACCGTCAATGATTTGAGATTTTTCAGCCACACCGACTGCAAAACCAGCCAGATCGTAGTCATCTTCGCCATACATACCAGGCATTTCAGCCGTTTCCCCACCGATGAGGGCTGCGCCTGCCTGCACACAGCCTTCTGCCACACCAGCAACGACTTGTTCTAGTTTAGCTGGTTCATTTTTACCAGTTGCGACATAGTCGAGGAAATAGAGGGGCTCCGCACCTGCAGCGATAATATCGTTGACACACATGGCCACACAGTCTTGCCCAATCGTATCATGCTTATCATACTTGATGGCCAACATGAGCTTGGTCCCGACACCATCTGTCCCCGAAATCAAGACTGGCTCTTTGACACCTGTTTTTGAAAGGTCAAACATGCCACCAAAGCCACCAAGAGCTCCCATAACACCCGCACGCTCCGTACGAGCCACGTGCTTTTTGATCCGTTCAACAACTTCATAACCCGCTTCAACATCTACACCCGACTGGGCATACGCATTTTTATTTGCCATTTTATTTTTCCTTTTCTTTGAGAAGATTGCGACGTATTTTTAGATAAACAATTATTTTATCTAAAAATACTAGTCAGGGCTCTAGCTTTGGTCCCATAAGACAAAGCGTCTACTGACAAATGCTTTAGCTTTTAGTCAGTAGCGAGACGTGGCGCATAAGCATTTTTATTTGTCATCTTTTTTCCTCTTCCTTTCCTTTAATGGAGAGCCTTCATCCGCCTATTTGTAAAAACTGGTCTTTTCTTCCAAACTTCTACGATAGTCTTCCTCATAGTCATAAAGAGGTGTTGGATAATCGCCGTCAAAGTAAGCGACACAGAGACCTCCATTCGGCGCATCTGTTTCAATACCAATCGAATCAATCAAGCCATCAATCGAAAGATAGGTCAGGCTATCCGCACCAATTATTTGACGAGTTTCTTCGACTGTATGATTGGCCGCAATCAGCTCCTGACGCGTCTGGATATCAATCCCGTAGAAGCATGGATAAGCCAGCGCTGGACTACCAATGGCAACGTGAACCTCAGACGCACCTGCTTCTTTCAAAAGCTGAACGATACGGCGAGAGGTTGTCCCACGAACAATGGAATCATCAATCATCACCACACGTTTGCCTTTGACAACGCCTGAAACAGCAGACAGTTTCATCCGCACTCCTTGCTCTCGCAATTCTTGAGTTGGTTGGATAAAGGTACGCTGCGTGTATTGGTTTTTGATCAGTCCCATTTCATTTGGCAGACCAGATTCTTCTGCAAATCCCATAGCTGCGCTGAGTGAGGAATTTGGCACACCGACCACAATATCTGCTTCGTGCTTGAACTCACGCGCTAATTGAGCCCCCATACGTTTGCGAGCTGTATGGACATTAACACCATGGATATTAGAGTCAGGACGGGCAAAATAGATATACTCCATAGAGCAAATCGCCAACTGGGTATCATTCGTATAGCTATCATACTGAATCCCATTGTCATCCACAATCACAATTTCCCCTGGTTTCACATCACGAATCCACTCGGCACCAATGACTTCAAAAGCACAGGTTTCTGACGAAACGACCACCGCTCCGTTTGCCATTTTCCCAATAGAAAGTGGACGAAAACCATTAGGATCAAGAGCCGCAATCAACTTGTCCTCAAACAGCAGGATATAAGCAAATCCACCTTTGACAAGGCTGAGCGCCTCTTTGATTTTGCCCATCAAGTTGGGATTGTGACTCCGACGAATGAGGTGGGCCAAGATTTCCGAGTCCGAAGTTGAACTGAAAATTGCTCCTCTTTGTTCCAATTCTTTCTTGAGCGATTCTGCATTGGTCAAGTTTCCATTGTGAGCAAGTCCAAACTGCATATCATGAAAGCGAAAGAGGAAGGGCTGGATGTTATCAACAGAAGCTTCGCCAGCCGTCGCATAACGCACATGCCCAATCGCGCTCGTTCCAGTTAGTTTATCCAAATTAGCTGGATTTCTGAACACTTCTGATAAAAGCCCCATATCACGATGACGCTTCAATTGTCCCTGATCATTGGAGAGGATTCCTGCCCCCTCCTGACCACGGTGCTGAAGACTGTGGAGACCAAAATAGGTCAATTTAGCAGCGTCTGGATGTCCCCAGATACCGAAAACACCACATTCTTCATTAAGAGATTTTACTTCGTATGTCATTTTTTATACCTTTTATTTCCCTGTGAAATAACGTACAGCCGACGCAAACAGGTGCTGGTCTTTATTCCCTGGAATATTTTGGAAAAGACCTTCTTCATAACGTTCTGAGTGTCCCATTTTACCGATGATTTGGCCGTTCTTGCTGGTAATTCCTTCGATGGCATTTACAGAACCATTCGGATTGTACTTAGAGTCCATACTTGGTTTGCCTTCAAAGTCAACGTATTGGCTAAAGATTTGACCATTGTCACGGAGCTCCGCAAATTCCTCAGCTGTCACGACAAACTTCCCTTCACCGTGCGAAACAGGAATAGCGTGGATATCGCCCACTTGCACACCAGCCAACCATGGTGAGTTGGTATTGGCAATTCGCGTTTCTACCATCTTAGCTACGTGCTGGTTGGCATCATTGTAGAAGAGGGTTGGACTAGTGCTACTTGCATCTTCAAAGTTACCATATGGAAGAAGACCTGATTTGACGAGGGCTTGGAATCCATTACAGATACCGATAATCAAGCCACCACGAGCGATAAAGCTATCAATCGCTGCACGCACTTTTTCATTAAGAAGGATATTGACAATAAACTTAGCTGACCCATCCGGTTCATCCGCAGCGGAGAATCCGCCTGCAAAGAAGAGAATGTTTGCCTTGCCGATATTGTCAACCATGGTTTCAACTGACTTGACAATAGCTTCTTCATTCAAGGTCACAAATGGCACCAAGTTAACCTCTGCACCTTCTTTTTCGAAGGCTTTAGCTGAGTCATATTCTGAGTTGGTTCCTGGGAAGACTGGAATGTAAACCACAGGTTTTTCAATAGTTTCCTTGGCTTTGATGACTGCGTTAGAAGCGACAGCTGGCACTTCTTCCAATTCTTTAGCTTGTGCAAATTCAGTAGGGTAAACTTCTTCTAATTTTCCTTGGAAGGCACTGTCAAGTCTGTGTCCATCTAGCTTCACACCGTTGACAAGGAGTGTAAAGTCTGCGCTTGTTTGTCCAATCTTCTCTACTCCAGCGATTTCTTGAGGAGATGTGAAGACAAATCCACCCAATTGAGCTGTCAAGGCTGTTTCAAGTTCAGGCAAGTTCACCTCTGCACCGATATGGTTCCCAAAGGTAGCAAGAGCCAAGCTTTCAAGGACACCGCCATATTTGACAGCTGATGCAGATGTTACTTTGTGATCAGCTTGGATGGCTTCAAATTGAGCAAAGTTAGACTTAATCAAGTCAAAATCAATCTCTGCAGAGAGGGCTTGACCTGGGATGTAGTAGATGTTTTCACCAGCAGTCTTGAACTCAGGAGAGAGCACCTTACGGCTATCTGTCGTCGTCACCCCAAAGGCAACCAAGGTTGGTGGTACTGTCAATTCTTCAAAGGTACCAGACATGGAATCCTTACCACCGATAGATGGTAAGCCAAGTTGAATTTGTGCTTCGATAGATCCTAGGAGAGCAGCTACTGGCTGACCAAAACGCTCTGCTTGTTTATCCATACGCTCAAAATACTCTTGGTAAGAGAAACGAGCCTTAGACCAGTTTGCACCAGCAGCCACCAAACGAGCAGTCGCTTCGATAACCGCATAGGCAGCACCGTGATAGGGAGACCATTCTGCAACATATGGGTTGAATCCTTGAGCCATGACTGACGCAGTATGGGTCACACCGTGCTGAACTGGTAATTTCTGCACAGAAGCCTCAGTTGGTGTGAGTTGGTAGCGACCACCAAGTGGGTGATTGACCGTTGAACGACCGACCGAACAGTCAAAGATGGTCTGCAAGCCTTTTTGACTCGCATGGTTGAGATCAGATAGAACCGCAAGGGTATCTGCTTCAAGTGTGTTAGTGCTTGTTGCGCGTTCTTCTGGAAGCTTGACATCCTTGTCCACCACCTTGGCATCAACGACTACGCGCACACCGTTTGTATCAAGGAAACGACGTTCCAAGTCGACGATGGTTTCACCATTCCAGTGCATGACTAGATTTGGTTTTTCAGTCACTGTCGCAACCACAACAGCGTCAATATTTTCTTTGTTACATTCCGCAACGAAGGCATCTACGTCCTCAGGACGCACCACAACTGCCATCCGTTCTTGTGATTCAGAGATAGCAATTTCTGTACCATTCAATCCTTGGTATTTAAGAGGAACCTTGTTGAGGTCGATTTCAAGACCATCTGCCAATTCACCGATAGCCACACAGACACCACCTGCTCCAAAGTCGTTGGATTTCTTGATAAGACGAGTGACATCGCCATTACGGAAAAGGCGTTGGATCTTGCGCTCTTCGATGGCATTCCCTTTTTGAACCTCAGCTCCAGCAGTCTCTACAGACTCAACTGTTTGAACCTTAGAAGATCCCGTTGCACCACCGACACCATCACGTCCAGTCTTACCACCGAGCAAGATAATCACATCGCCGGCTTCCGGTTTTTCACGGACAACATTTTCCTTAGGAGCCGCTCCGACAACGGCACCTAGCTCCATGCGTTTGGCTACAAAACCTGGGTGGAAGTATTCACGAACGTAAGTCGTCGCCAGACCAATTTGGTTCCCATACGAAGAATAACCATGAGCCGCTGTCTTCGAAATGACTTGTTGAGGCAATTTCCCAGCGCGCGTTTCTGAAATCGGCGCTGTAATGTCACCAGCACCTGAGATACGCATGGCTTGGTAAACATAAGAACGGCCTGACAATGGGTCACGAATAGCGCCACCGATACAAGTTGCCGCTCCACCAAATGGCTCAATTTCCGTTGGGTGATTGTGAGTTTCATTCTTGAACATTAGGAGCCATGGTTCCTTGATACCATCAACGTCCACTTCGATTTCTACTGAGCAGGCATTGATTTCGTCAGACACTTCCATATCGTCCAAACGACCATTAGCACGCTCATAACGACCAAAAATAGTCGCCATATCCATCAAGGTTTGTGGTTTTTCAGAACGACCTAACTCATCACGCATGGCAATATACTTGTCATAAGTCGCCTGCAATTGCTTTTGGAATTTAGAAGCTGAGAAGTCAATCTGTTTCAACTCGGTCTCAAAAGTCGTGTGACGGCAGTGGTCAGACCAATAAGTATCCAAAACCTTGAGCTCTGTTTCCGTCGGCACGCGCCCGATTGACTTGAAATAATCTTGAATAAAGAGCAAATCATCCACTTCCATGGCCATCCCTTGCTCAGCCTTGTAGCGAGCAAAGTCTTCTGCCGTATAGTTTTCAAAGAAAGTCAATTTTGGAATAGTCTTGTCCGACTCTGAAAATTCCTGCTTGGCAATCCCCGTCGTGATGTCCTTGAAACGAGAATCAACTGGGTTGAGCAAGTAGTTCTTGACTGCTTCCAACTCAGTCGCATCAATATCCTTATTGACCAAGTAAAGCTGGGCTGTGTTGACTGTTACATCACTTGAACTTCCCAGTAAAAGCAAGGCTTCCTGTGAAGAAGCTGCACGCTGGTCAAATTGACCAGGCAGGCTTTCAATGGCAAAGAAAGCATAGTTGGCAAGATCCGCTTGCACGGCCGCTTCGTCCAAGACATGATCCGTCACCTGCTCAGAGAAGATGTGCTTCTCTGCAGGTGCAAACAAGTCCTCTGCCAAATCAAAGACATCATAAACCTGTACAATGCGAATACTTTTTAAGGTTGACAGTCCCAAGTTGTGCTGGAGCTCTCTTACCAAACTCTCTGACTTGACCTGAAAATCAGCCTTTTTTTCAACAAAAATACGTTTATTCATCAATTCTTATTCCTTTATTTCAGCTCTTGCAATATTCCCAAACGAACTTGAGAGTCTTGCAAACAGATTATTTCAATTCCTGCAACTTTTCCCAGACAATCTCGTAAACGTCTGTCAGTTCACCTAGACCCCGATGGAGTGTAAAGGTCTGGGGGACCTTTACAGCCTGAGTCCTTACATCTGAAAGACGAAGGTTTTCCGTTAATAACAGCTTATTTCAAAGCCTGCAATTTCTCCCAAACAATCTCGTAAACGTCAGTCAATTCACCTAGTCCTCTACGGAAAACATCCTTATCCATGTGGTTGCCATCTGCATCCCACAAACGGCAGTTATCTGGTGAAAACTCGTCTGCCAAGATAATCTTGCCATCCTTGTCAAAACCAAACTCTAACTTAAAGTCAATCAATTTAAGGCCAATCTCAGCAAACCAAGCTTTCAAGAGCTCATTGATACGACGGGTTTCTTCTTTCAAGTAGGCAATCTGCTGGTCATCCGCAATTTTAAGGAATTTCACATGCTCGTCATTGATAAAGGGATCATCCAAATCATCATTTTTATAGTAAAATTCGACAATTGGAGTCTCAAATGCAATACCTTCTTCGACGCCAAAACGTTTTGAAAAGGAACCAGCCGTGTAGTTGCGGAGCACAACTTCCAAAGGAATAATCTCAACCTTTTTATTGAGTTGTTCCGTATCCGAAAGCTTCTCCACAAAATGAGTCGCTACACCAGCCGCATTTAATTTCTCAAAAATAAAAGATGAAATCTGATTATTTAACACTCCCTTGCCCGCAATCTGCTCCTTCTTGACACCGTTAAAAGCAGTTGCCTGGTCCTTGTAAGTTGAAATAATGAGATTTTCATCCTCAGTTGTATAGATATCCTTAGCTTTTCCCGAATAGATCAGTTGTTTTGACATTTTAAAGTTCGCCTTTCGTTTTACTTGAGCACATTCTACCACAAAAGCATGAAAAATTCAAGGTTTTTACGAATAAATGACGTTTTCCTATTTTAAGCGTAAAGAAAAACTGCAAGATGAACTCTTCTTACAGTTTTAAAATCATTTATCCTCTGAAAAACACGAATATTACCCTTTATTCAAAAATTGATCCCAAAAATAACGGAGATAGCTTTTCTTCCCTGTGATCATCTGCAGGCGGCCTTCTAAACCATAGCGAAGTGTTGCAGCCTGCTCCGAAGTTAAATTAGTCTCCGCCTCAATTTTAAAGAAATTTCCTTGTTCAGTCTTTGTAGCTGTCGCATCAATACTTGTAATCGTGGAATCCAGGAAAATTTGATTCTTCGCATCATTAGTCGTAGTATAACGGACAGAGTCCCCAATCTTGACTCTAGCAACATCTTTTGAACTGAGATAGGCTGTGAGTTTGGTTTTCCCTTCTTTTTCCAGGGATGGATAGAGTTGGGCTAGCAGGGTTCCTTCTGCGACCATGGTAGAATCACTGGTTTCAGGATTAAGGTGAAGCACCCCATCCTCACTTGCTGTAATCTTCCCTTTATCTAGGAGACCTCCCTGTACCTTCTTACCCGATTCCGCCTCCAAAATTTTCTGATCTAGAAGAGTTAATTCCTGACCAACTTTGACTAGGTGCTGAGATTTAAGTGATTCCAGTTGACTATCCAGTCCCGTTGCGTGGGCCTGCTGAGCCCCAGAACCCGCATACTGTACACGATAGGTAGCTAGACTGGACTCTAGCTGGGCAATTTGTGCATCCACTTGCGCAATAACTTGCGATTTAGCGTGCGGATCTTCTTCACCTTGATTTTTATAGGTCTGATAAAAAGAGTAGGCTGGATTCTGACTATCTAGTTGATCTCCCTTTTCAATCGCTGACTTAGCTGTTTTGTAGTCTCGAATTTTATCCTCTGTTTGGCTGATAAGATTGCCAATCTCGGCCTGGCTCTGACTTGCTGCCGCATTTTGAGAAGAGATGCTGGCATTTTGCTGAGAAACATTACTCCTAAGACTACTAGCTTGGCTGAGATAGTCTCGAAACATCTCCTGGTAACCAAACTTATCCGCCTCTGGGAATTGATCACTCCCCTCTTTCAAACTGGATTGCAAATATCCCAACTGCTTTTTTTGATCCTTTAACATCTCCAATTGACTGGCATATGCCTCAATCTGGACAGCCTCCGCCCCTTGCTGGTACTGAACGAGTAGTTCCCCCTGCTTGACCAACTTGTTTTCTTCCAGATAATTGGCCACAATGCGTTGATTGCTAGTCGACTGGATATTGGCAATAATCCGACTAGGTTCGACAGTCGCTCTGGTAGACAAACTAATCTCCTTCTCTGCAAAAACTGCAAATCCTAACAGAAATACGAGCAGAAGTGACATAGGTAAAATCACCCGACTGGAAAAATTATGGTAACGACGATTATAAAACTCCGCACTTTCTAAAAATTCTGGTTTCATCCTCTCCTCTTTCTAGCTATTCACCAAATGGGCGTAAAATCCATCCTGTGCAAGCAAATCAGCATGCTTTCCTTCTTCGACAATCTTGCCCTGCTCCAAAACAACAACCTTTTCTGTCCGCTCAGCAATGGTCAAGCGGTGAGCAATGAAAATCAAGGTCTTGTCCAAAGCCATGAGATTATCCACGATCCGCTTCTCTGTCAAAATATCCAAACTGCTAGTCGCCTCGTCCAAGATCAAGACAGGTGCATCCGTCAAGAGAGCACGCGCCAGAGCGATTCTCTGCCGTTGCCCACCAGAAATTCCAGCCCCATCCGAAGTTAATTCTGTCTGGTAATTCAGGGGCATGCGCTCAATATCCTCCCGAATCTCTGCCAATTCGACCGCCCGTAAGATATCCTCTTGAGTTGTCCCCTCCTTGGCTCCAAGGAGAAGATTCTCCAAAATCGTTCCGTTAAAGACATAGGGCTGTTGAGGCAGGTAGTTGATATACTGGCGCAAGGCCTTTTTGTCAATCTGATTGAGATTGACACCACCCAGACTAATCTCTCCCTGACTAGGATCGTAGAAATTAACCATCATCTTGGCCAAGGTCGTCTTACCTGACCCTGAAATCCCCACAAAAGCCATCTTAGACCCTTGGGGAATGGTCAAATTGATATCCGACAAGACGTCACGCCCATAGCCATACTTATAGTGAACTTGTTTAAAGGTCATATCCCCTTTCATCATGCTCAAATCTTCGACTGTTTTCTGCTCCTCAAACTCCGAAGCTACTAGATAAACCTCATTTAAGCGATTATTGGCAACCTGCGCTGTCTGAAGTTTGGTTTGTAGGTTAATGATATTTTCCAAAGGATTGGTAAAGTAAACAAGCAAAGTATTATAGGTAATCAGCTGGCCCAAACTCATTTTCCCATCCATGACCAGAATAGCTCCCAGCCAGAGAACGGCAACATTGAGCAGGAGCTGGGCAACTTTTTTCAGAGCCTTTTGCTGGCTTTCTGCCCGACTATAGGTGAAAGATTTTTTCAGATAAGCCACAAATTCCTTATCAATTTTTTGATAGCGCGAACTTTCACTGGTCAAAGATTTAATGGTCTCAATGCCGTTGATGTCCTCAATGATAGAAGAAGACAGAACCGCATTAGCTTCCATGGTATCCCGATTCATCTTTTCAAACGGCTTCATAAAAGCAAAGATAATCACTGTATAGATGGGAAGCGCAAGTAGACTAATGAAAAAAAGTGTCATATTTTGTGAAAACAAGACCAGCGAGATAATCAAAATCGTCGACACATCTAGGAAAATCGACAGAATGGTCGACGCCAGTGCATCGATGATACTATTGGCATCTGTAAAACGAGAAACGATTTCTCCTGTCCTGCGTGTCGCGAAAAAGGACATCGGCAGATGAAAAACATGCTTGATGTAGGACAAAATCACATCGATGGACAACCGTTGACCCAGAACAAGTAAGAGGTATTCCTGCGCATAAGACAAAATCTGCTGGAGAATATAGACGATGACCAAACCAATAGAGATAATGCCCAAGGTCGAACGCATCTGGTCTGGTACGTAACTGTCAATGATAGACTGAAGATAGTAGGAGCCCACAATATTAATCAAGGTCACCAAGAGTGTCGCTAGGACGATATTGGTAATTAAGCCACGCTGTTTGAGTAAGATTGGCAAGAAGGATAGGAGACCCTGTTTCTTCTCCTTATGAGGTTTATAGCCCGGAGATGGCGCCATAAAAATACTGACCCCTGTCCACTCTTGCGCAAAACGCTCACGGGAAATCTTGGTCAGCTTGACACCAGGATCCGGATCAGCGATATGAATGTGCTTTTTATCCTGACCTGTCACCACATAGTAGTGGAGTAACTTCCCTTCCTTGAGCACATGGGCCACAAAAGGAAAGGTCAAATCTGGCAGATTAAAAAGCGTCATATCCGCCTTGATAGCCCGCGTCTCAAACCCAATCTCCTCTGCCACCTTTACAAGTCCCAAAGCGGTCGTCCCATCCATAGTCGTCTTGGCTAATTCTCGTAGATGAGCCAAGGAGTAATAACTACCGTAGTAGCCAAATACCATAGCCAAGGAAGCCACGCCACAATCCATCTGATCCACCTGGGGACGATAGTGCCTTTTCCTAAATTTCATATCTTCTCCTTTTTCTAACAATCTCTTTAAAAATTTGTAAGATTATTTTAACCAAATAAGGACGAAAGAAGGGAATTATTTCTGAAAAAACAATATCCTCACCTCAACAGCACTTTTACCAAAGAAAATAGGCAGAACAAGAGTCCTGCCTAGAATATTCAATTATACAGATTTCTTGCCTTTCCCACTTCTTTTGTTAATGGCGTATAAAACGATAAACGCAAACGCAGGTAGCACCAGATAACTACTTTCACTCATTGTTAGCTGAAATCCAAGAGTTGCTAGAATCGTAAAGATGAAAATATTCATTAAAAATAGGAAAGTGAATACAAGAATAGATTTTTCAATCTTATTCATTTTCGCCCTCATTTCCTTCTTTAGCCATTATTTTCTGGATAGTACGGTATTTTACTGATATGTAAATAATTAAAATGAAAGCTGGATAGGTAAAAAGTTCTGAAAGCTACATAAAATTTACACCATACTTTCCTGGTAATAACTTATAGTCCATTAAAACTTGAATGCTAGAAAGCACAATACGTACTAGTAGAAGCTCTCCTAATAAGATCACCTCTTTTTTTAACATACAGACACCTTCCTCACTAAATGTAGATTACGGTTCATTGGTCTAACACTCTAAGATTGCTTTTATGCTGAATCTACAGAAATCAGACTCATGTTGTCATCGTTTGTTATCTTTTTCTTCACTTCTATAAAGTAAGATAAAGATCATCAAGAATAATGAAATCGTAGGTATATCAAAACATTCAAACCATGTAGGTAGATTTATTTTGTTTACATCAGCCACAATTCTAATCATTAGATAAGCTATAGAGCTAAACAATACAATAAACTCTGGTCAAGCTTTTTGTAGTAATTGAACGACTTTCATCTCAAACTCCGATCTGATGGTTCATCAATTTCCAATCGTACTTTCTTTTGTTTTGTACTTGTATCCTACATAAAACAGACCAAGCAGAATTGGATAGGTTTCTGGATAAAACAGAGTATTGATCGGATTTTTCATAATCAAATACGTTGCGATATAAAGAATAATCGATACGACAAAATACCCCTCAGCAAATCCTAATAAGATTTTTTTCATAGCAGACTCCTATTTACCTGAAAAGAGTGCTCGAGTTGTTAAAATAGCTCCACCTGTATATACAAAACCTTTTACAAAACCAACTGCCACAGGGATAAGAAGGGGAAAGGCTCCCCCTTGAATTTCCTGCAAGTCCGTATCAGTCATTGTTTCAAATTTTAAAATAGATTTTTCCATATCATCTCCTCCTTCTATTACCATCTACTCGTCACATAATTATAACCTGCAATTCCTGCTGCAGTAATTCCACCAGCAATTTTAGCTGCTGTCACAGGATTAGCAATCACCCAAGCTACAATCGGCCATGCTCCCCCATCCACATCCATCAACTCTTCTTCAGTAAGAGCTACAAAGTTTTGTTCCATTTTGTCAAAGTTTGTCATCTTTTTTCTCCTTTATTTTTATTTTTTTAGTTTACGGTTTCTAGGCTTTAAACCATTTTAAAAACCAGATTGGAAAAATAACTGAAATCATTTTTTCTCTCCTTCCTTTTCTTCTCACTTATCTATTCGAGAAGTGATTTAAAATGAACAGGTAAATTTCATTTATTTTAAATACCATTTGATCAACCATGGCAATAAGATTGGTAAATACATCACATAGTCTCCTTCCCTTTTTCCTTACCTATCTATTCGAAAAACAATTCGAAAATAAACAATTCATTCATTTTTATTTTAAAAACCACTTAATAAACCACGGATAAAAGCCAGTCACATACATAAACATTCCTCCTTTTTCTTTCTCATCTCTTTATTCGCAATTTCTACTAAAAGTTTCCCTTTTTTCTGCAAATAAAAAAACAACATGACTTGCATGTTGCTTTTGGCTATTTTTTATCTTTAATAATCGCTACTACATCCGCTACACTTTGAAGTTGGTCGATTTCCTCATCAGTGATTTCGATACCAAATTCATCTTCTAGTGTCAAGACAAACTCCATCAAATCCACTGAGTCCGCATCTAGATCGTCTTTCAAACTCAAAGCCTCTGTTACGGCAAAGTCTTCTCCCTGTCGCTCTTGGATAATGGTTACAATACGGTCAAAAATTTCTTTTTCTGTCATCTTTTTTATTCTCCTGAAAATTCACGCGCAGTCTGAGCAACTACGTCTGTTTCTAGCATGGTACGAATCTGACGAATCGTACTGTACACAGCATTGGCATCACTTGAGCCATGAGTTTTTACAACTGGCGCCTTGACACCAAACAAAACTGCCCCTCCAACATCTGAATAGTTGAGCTGTGTCTTCAATCCCTTAAGACTATCCTTAAGAAGTAGAGCACCTAGCTTCGCTCGAAGGCCACCACCCGTAATAGCATTTTTAAGTAAGCCCATGATTCCCAAAGCTGTACCTTCGATGGATTTGAGAACAGCGTTTCCCGTGAAACCATCTGTTACGATAACATCCGCAACGCCATTCATCAGATCACGCGCTTCCACGTTTCCGACAAAGTTCAAACTTTGATCAGCTACTAACAAGTCGTATGTTTCCTTTCGAAGCGGATCTCCCTTGCTGCTTTCTGTTCCATTGTTGAGCAAACCAATACGTGGTTTCGAAATTCCACGAACATTTTTCGCATAGAAGGAACCTAGGACAGCGTATTGGTGCAGATGATGGGCTGTATTTTCTGCATTGGCACCGAGATCTAGCATATCAAAGCCTTTTCCATCGATGGTCGGCAAGGTAGACATGAGTCCTGGACGATCGATATTTTTGATACGACCCACAATAAAGAATCCTGCAGCCAACAAGGCACCTGTGTTCCCAGCTGAGAGGACGGCATCTGCTTCTCCCTCCTTGACTGCCTTGGCTGCCAATACCATGCTGGCATTTTTCTTCTTACGGATAGCTTTTGTCGGCTCATCGTCTGAGTTGATTTTCTCATCCGTATGGATAATGCTGACGCGCTCTGTAGCCGTTAGATATTGCTTGATCTTACTTTCATCTCCGTAGAGTTGAATCTCAATATCTGAAAAGTCAGCAAGGGCTTGATTGACACCCTCAACGATGGCTTGAGGTGCGTAATCGCCCCCCATAGCATCTACTGCGATTTTTTTCATTTGTCTTCCTCTTTTAGTAATTGTCCCCAGTCTGCTAGGGAATCGATAAATTTCTTTGATTTTAGGTGAATCCCAACGTACTCTTCGTAGAGTTGATCCATAAACTTGCGTAGCTCTTGCTTGATTTCGGCCTTAAGCGAAATGGTCTCCAAGGTTTCAAAATCAATGGCTTGAAATTGATTGAGCAGATAAGGGATATTGGGATTTAGATGACAACGTCTCTCATCCTCATGATAATGCTCTGGGCAGAGGCAGGCTCCATATTTGAAAGAAAAGTCAAAGGCCTGACCGACCCGATGGCAAAAGACACACTCATTAAAATTAAGGCTGATTCCAAATCGAGTCAAGATTTGAATTTCAAAAATATTGGTTAAAACCTGATAATCTATCCCTGCTTCCATCAACTCCAGAGTCTTCCTCAAGAAAGCAAACAAGGGAGCATCCTGCTGATTATCCTGCAAACTAGCATCTGCAAGGGCAGCCACATAGGTTGCATAGGCCATGACAAAGAGATCACTATTAATCTTGGGAAAGGTCATCACCTCGTGATAGTCCTCAATGTAGCTAAGCCCATCATCATTGATTCGCAAGAGAAATCGTGCCAACACCAAGGGCTGAATAACCGGAGCTAGTTTGGACTGGCCAGCGTGTTTGACGAAAAACATGCGCTTGCCCGCCTGCTCGGTAAAGATCTTGACTAGCTTGTCATCTTCACGAAAGTTACGATTGTAGAGCACCAAGCCTTGACTCGTGATAGACTGAATCATGCTTCTCTCATGTACTCCTCAAGTCGTTTCATGGCCTCTCTGATCGTTTCCATGCTGGCTGCATAGGACAGGCGCACATAGCCTTCTCCGTAGCGACCAAAAGCAGCACCCGGGATAAAGGCAACGGCCTTCTTCTGGGCAAAATCCTTGAGGAAAGCAAAGGAGTCTTGATTGTAACCTGCTGGAATCTTAGCAAAGATATAGAAGGCACCATCTGGTTTGATAATTTCAAAGCCAAGAGCTGTCATCTTCTTAATAATGTAATCTCGACGCTGGATGTATTCCTTCTTCATAGGCTCTGCATCGTTTTTACCAGCGGTCAAGGCTTCTACTGCAGCATGTTGGGCCATGGTGTTTGCAGCAGTAACCAAATACTGGTGACTCTTGATTAACTGAGCTGTGAAAGACGCAGGAGCAAAGATAAAGCCTAAACGCCAACCAGTCATAGCATGCGATTTAGATAAACCATTGATAATAATAGTCTGGTCTCTCAGCATAGTTCCCAAAGATACATGGGCTTCGCCTGTATAGGTTAATTCTGAGTAAACCTCATCACAGACAACAAAAATCTCATACTTGCGTAAAATGTCTGCCAAGGCTTCCAACTGCTCCCGACTATAGGTAATTCCTGTCGGATTAGCTGGATAGTTGAGAATGACAGCTTTGAGCTTGTCCCCTTGCTCCAAAATGGCCTTTTCCAACATCTCAGGAGTCAAGACAAAACCATTTTCAGTTGTATCAATCTCGACAATCTCTGCCCCAACTAGATTGACAATCGGTTCATAACCTGGATAGGCAGGAGCTGGCAAGAGCACCTTGTCTCCCTCTTCCAAAATAGCTGTCAAAGTAGCAGATAAGGCCTCTGTCGCCCCAATTGTAACCAAGATTTCATTTTCAGGAGCATAGTCCAGTTGGTATTTTTCCTTAACAAAGTCACTAGCCGCCTGACGTAGAGTCAGCAGACCACTCATCCCAGTATAGTAGGATTGGTTCTGGTCAATGGCTCGCTTGGCTGCCTCCTTGATATGATCTGGTGTTGTAAAATCAGGTTCCCCCAAGGTCAAACGCAAGACCCCAGGAATCTCTGAAATAGCCTGGTCAAACTGGCGAATCAACGAAACTTGAATCTTGTCTAACTGTTTATTAAAGCGCTTGGTTAAGTCCATAGATATCCCCCTTGCTTACAGAACATAGTACTATTATACTACAAAAGCTCCCTGACCGCAAAATCCATCTGAAACCCGCATTTTTCACTTTCTGTTTTACTTTTCTTCTCGACAGGAGTATAATAAAAAATGCTTATTTTCGGAGGTTTATATGTCATTTTTATCAAAAAATGGAGCAGGCATCTTTGCCTGCCTTCTCATTTCTATCGTATCTTGGTACTTAGGAGGATTCTTTCCTGTCATTGGCGCACCCGTTTTTGCCATTTTCATAGGAATGCTCCTAAATCCCTTTCTCTCATCCTATAAACAACTGGATGCTGGATTGACCTTTAGTTCTAAAAAATTACTCCAATATGCCGTTGTCTTGCTTGGTTTTGGTCTCAATATCTCGCAAGTCTTCGCAGTTGGGCAATCTTCACTCCCTGTTATCCTCTCCACCATTTCAATAGCCCTGATTATTGCCTACCTCTTCCAGCGCTTCTTTGCACTGGATACAAAACTGGCTATCTTGGTTGGAGTGGGATCTTCTATCTGTGGTGGCTCTGCCATTGCTGCGACAGCACCCGTTATCCATGCCAAGGAAAAAGAAGTTGCCCAAGCCATTTCCGTTATCTTTTTCTTCAATGTCTTGGCTGCGCTCATCTTTCCAACCCTAGGAACCTGGCTTCACCTATCCAATGATGGCTTCGCCCTCTTTGCAGGAACTGCGGTCAATGACACTTCCTCTGTAACGGCTACCGCCAGCTCCTGGGACAGTCTTTACCAGACCAATACCCTTGAGTCTGCAACCATTGTGAAACTCACGCGCACCCTAGCTATCATTCCCATTACGCTCTTTCTCTCCTACTGGCAAAGTCGCCAGCAAGAAAATAAACAAGGCGTACAGCTGAAAAAAGTCTTCCCACTTTTTATCCTTTACTTTATCCTGGCTTCTCTATTAACGACTCTTCTCACCTCTCTCGGTGTGTCTAGTAGCTTCTTTACCCCTCTTAAACAACTCTCCAAATTTCTCATTATCATGGCTATGAGTGCCATCGGTCTCAAAACCAATCTGATTGCCATGGTCAAATCCAGTGGGAAATCCATTCTTCTTGGAGGCCTTTGCTGGATTGCTATCATCCTTACCAGCCTAGGCATGCAGGCATTGATTGGTATTTTCTAACACAAAAGGTAGCCTACTGGCTACCTTTTTATTGTTCAAGAATTAAGCGTGTGTGTTCTCTCTTGATACAGCGATTCATCACGATGTCATCGCATCCTCCACAACGCAAGATTTCTTCCGCTTCTAGGCTTTCAAGTCCCAGTTGTGCCCAAAAAATCTTAGCATCAGCCTTAAGAAAATCACGCGCCACATCTGGTAAAAACTCGCTACGTCGGTATACATTGACGATGTCTACAGGGAAAGGGATTTCAGCTAGACTTGCATAGGCCTTTTCTCCCAAGATTTCCCCACCTGCAGCCTTGGGATTAACTGGAATGACTTTATAGCCCCGAGCTTGCATTTCCTTGGTCACTCGATTACTAGTTGTTTCTTCACGATCGGACAAGCCCACTACTGCTAACGTTTTACTGGTCTCCAGATACTGACGGATCACACCATCACTTGGATTGATAAATTCTTGGCTCATAGAAATCCTCCTTTTTTCTCAGTATAGCATATTTTGAAAAGGCTTGCAGATTTTGACTATAAAAATCTCCTAGCAAGAAAAGAAACCTGCTAGGGGTTCTGTCTACTTCAAGTGAAAGATTAAATCTTTTTCTCAATACAAAATAGGGGAGAAAGAGGACGTTTTTCGTGAATACGGATAATAGCATCGCCCAGAAGATGAGCTATCGAAATTTGTTCAATCTTATCAATCAAACGCTCTTCTGGTAGGTAGATAGTATCCAAAACAACCAATTTCTTAATAGCTGATTTTTGGATATTGTCCATAGCTGTCCCAGAAAGAACTGGGTGCGTACAGCTTGCGTAAACTTCAACAGCACCTGCTTCAGCAAGAGCATCTGCCGCATGACAAATAGTTCCAGCTGTATCGATCATATCATCAATCAAGATACAAGTCTTACCTTCTACCTTACCAATGATGTTCATCACTTCACTGGTATTCATCTTGTCTACACTACGGCGTTTGTCAATAATCGCAATCGGGGTTTTCAAAAACTCTGCCAATTTACGAGCACGAGTCACTCCACCATGGTCTGGGCTGACAACCACGTAGTCAGAACCAACCATGCCACGACGTTCAAAATAGTCCGCAATCAATGGAGCACCCATCAAGTGATCTACAGGAATATCAAAGAATCCCTGAATCTGTGCAGCGTGCAAATCAATCGTCAACAAACGATCCACCCCAGCAACTTCTAGCATGTTTGCAACGAGTTTTGCTGTGATTGGCTCACGCGCGCGCGCTTTTCTATCCTGACGTGCATAGCCATAGTAGGGCATAACAACATTGACAGATTCTGCACTAGCACGCTTCAATGCATCCACCATAATTAAAATTTCAAGTAAATTATCATTTACAGGTGAACTCGTTGATTGTAGGATAAAGACGTGTTTTCCACGGATTGATTCTTCAATGTTGACCTGAATCTCCCCATCTGAAAATTGGCGAACAGTCGATTTCCCCAACTCTATCCCAATTTCTTGCGCCACACGCTCTGCCAATTCTCTATTAGAAGAAAGGGCAAACAGCTTTAAATCAGAAAAAGACATGATTTCCTCCGGTATTTATGTATCACTTGTTTTTTACACAACATTTTCCATCTACCATTGTAGCGCTTTTTCCTTTATTTTTCAATCAAAAATAAAACAAGAGCAAACATTTATACCCTTGTTTTTTACTATTTTATATTAGCTATATTAAAACTGAAAATCCTACATTTTAACAATCGATTTTATGCTAGGATGAGATTTTTTCGAGACAAAGTTAGTATACTTCTCTCATACTTCCTGTATCCACATCATAGACAGCACCTGAAATAACCACATCATCAGGAATCAGTGGAGATTCTCGAAGCAATTGCATATCCTCTCTCACGCTCTCTTCAACATCCTGAAATGGTAAAAAATCTTGATCGGACACATCAACTCCGAGCTCGTGTTTCAAATGTTCATGAAAACTTTCATTTTGAAAGGTTTGAGCTCCACAGTCTGTATGATGCAACACCACAATCTCTCTTGTTCCCATCTGTTGTTGGGAAATCACCAGTGAACGAATCATGTCCTCAGTTACTCGACCACCCGCATTCCGCAAGATATGAGCATCCCCAAGGGCCAAACCTAGAGCTTGCGCAACGTGTAGACGTGAGTCCATACAGGTCACGATAGCTACTCTGGTTTTGGGTTTAAGTGGCAGATTTAACTGCCCATGTAGGGCAACATAAGCCTGATTGGCTTGCATAAACTGTTCAAAATACGACACGATTCCCTCCTCAAAAATTTGATAATCAAATATTTCTCCTATCTTATCATTTTTAAGAGGATTTGTCACGGATTATGCAAAGACCTTTTTCAAAACTTCCTGAATCGTTGTCACACCAATGACTTCAATTTCCTTGGGTGGAATGATTCCTGTCAAGGAATTCTTGGGTACATAAATCTTGGTAAAGCCCAGTTTTGCCGCTTCATTAATACGTTGTTCGATGCGATTCACGCGCCGAATTTCTCCGGTCAAGCCCAGTTCACCCACAAAACATTCCTGAGGATTGGTAGGCTTGTCCTTGTAACTAGAGGCAATGGCCACTGCAACGGCTAAGTCAATGGCAGGCTCATCCAATTTCACACCACCAGCAGATTTGAGATAGGCATCCTGGTTTTGCAAGAGAAGCCCTGCTCGTTTTTCCAAAACAGCCATAATCAGACTTGCACGATTGAAATCAAGTCCAGTCGTCGTACGCTTAGCATTTCCAAACATGGTTGGTGTTACCAAAGCCTGAACCTCCGCCAAAATCGGACGGGTCCCTTCCATGGTCACAACGATTGACGAGCCAGTAGCCCCATCCAAACGCTCCTCTAGGAAAACTTGACTCGGATTGAGGACCTCAACCAATCCACCCGACTGCATCTCAAAGATGCCAATCTCATTAGTGGAACCAAAACGGTTTTTGACTGCCCTCAAAATACGGAAGGTATGGTGGCGCTCCCCTTCAAAGTAAAGCACCGTATCCACCATATGCTCCAACATACGCGGACCAGCCAAGGTACCTTCCTTGGTCACATGCCCTACGATAAAGATGGCAATGTTATTGGTCTTCGCCAACTGCATGAGTTCAGCTGTCACCTCACGCACCTGAGACACAGATCCTTGCACCCCTGAAATTTCAGGAGACATAATCGTCTGGATAGAGTCGATGATGAGAAAATCTGGTTGGATGCGCTCCACCTCAGATCGAACACTCTGCATATTGGTCTCTGCATAGAGATAAAACTCGCTATCAATATCCCCCAAGCGCTCTGCACGGAGTTTAATCTGCTGGGCAGACTCCTCCCCACTGACATAGAGAACAGTCCCTACTTGGGACAGCTGAGTCGATACTTGTAAGAGAAGGGTTGATTTCCCAATCCCTGGATCCCCACCGATAAGGACGAGACTCCCTGGTACCACTCCGCCTCCAAGTACACGGTTGAATTCCTCCATCTCCGTCTTGGTTCGATTGACATTGATGGAAGTCACCTCAGCCAGTTTCATGGGCTTGGTTTTCTCACCTGTCAAGGACACACGCGCATTCTTGACCTCGGCAACCTCAACCTCTTCTACAAAAGAAGACCAAGACCCACAGTTAGGACAACGCCCTAGATATTTTGGGGAATTATACCCACAATTTTGACATACAAATGTCGCTTTTTTCTTTGCGATGATTCTAATCCTCTCATTTTAAAATTTCTTTTTTTCACGCTATCAACTATCTTTCTTTAAAACAGTCAATCCGCCATCATCTGCATAAGCATAATACTCTCCATCCGGACTAAAACCAAAAATATACGGTAAATAACCTTTATAAATTTGTACCCTAGTTTCTTTATCCTTTTCCCAAAAAATGGTTAAAATCGGATACTTCCCAGATTGATCTTTTTCCATTGTCACTCGGATATCTTCCCCATTGTCCAAAGGGAGACTTCCACCATATTGTCCCGCAATAGAAATGGGAGAATCACAGCCCTCACACATGGCTACTAACTCTACCTCATCGTAATCTCCGTCTATTGGTGTTACTTGCCCATTTTCGCTATCAATGATTGACATGTAGTCTGAAGAAATACACAGAATTTCATGATAGGCATCAGGGAGAAATGCTAGGTAAAGAAATCCTCCAATACTAATCTCATAAATCTTCTTATACCCTAGACAATTCTCGGCAGTAAAAGCTTGAAAATCCTTATAGCTCATTCATTATTCTTCTTTCCATATCTATATCTCTATCTCACACTCAATCACTTGGCAAAAATCAATCTTCTCGTCTGGTACAAATTGGCGCATGAGCATTCGATGAGTGACAACAACGACTGACTGATAGTCTCGATACTTGCGCATAGATTTTAGAAACCGAGACCTCACTTCCTCAGCTGTCTCATATTGAATAGGACTATTAGGAGGTAAGGAGCCATTATTTTCTAGAAACAGAGTACGAGCTTTTTCAAAATTCTCTACGCCACTTTCATAGACTTGCCATTCATGCAATAATGGCTCCACTCTCAAAGGAAATCCAATAGCACTAGCAAGATAAGAAGCCGTTTCTAAAGCTCGTGTCACTGAAGAAGCTACTAGCAGATCAGCTGATTGGAACAAGGGATTTTGGCAAAGGTCCTGAGCCTGTTTCCTTCCCTTCTCAGATAAGGGAGCTAGATCCATTCCAAATCCGGAATAAGCATGCTCCTCTAACACACGATAATCTGGCTCCCCGTGACGTACAAAAATAATCTTCATCTTAGTGCCCTGTCGATCCAAATCCACCAGTTCGCACGCCGTCTGCCTCGTCTCCATCCGCAATTAAGAAAGGCGCAAAGACAGCCTGAACCACACGTTCTCCAACTTCAAGAATCACTTCTTGGTCAGTAATATTTTTCATCTGAGCAAAGATATGGCCTTCATTCCCAGGATTTCCATAATAATCCCCATCAATGACCCCAACTGAGTTAATCAAGACCAAGCCTTTCTTACGAGGGTTTGATGAACGGTCATAGAGATAGAGCACCTCTGTCGGCTGCATATAGGCCTTAACCCCTGTCGGAACCAAAACAATCTCTCCTGGAGCAATCACAGTGCGTTCCGCAACCTTTAAATCATAACCAGCCGCGTGAGCTGTCTCTCGTTTCGGCAATAAATTTTCGTCTGTAAAACTCGAAACCAATTCAAAACCACGAATTTTCATATTTTTCTCTTTTCTATAATCATTTATTCTAGGCTATTTTATCTTATTTATTCGAAAAAAGCACGAAAAAAGAGCACACAATTCACATCGCTTAGGGCTGCTGGATTCCTCCCCTGACCCGCTTCACGCAGAACTGTTGCTCCACTATTTATTATACCACATTCCCCTCGGTTTTTAAAGAGAAATTATTTTTTACGTCGATTTCGGAAAAAGTCTTGCATAATCGCTGCACACTCATTCTCTAAAACACCTGTTTCAACATCCACACGGTGATTGAGCCTCTCATCTGTCAAAATATCATATAAGCTTCCAGCAGCTCCAAATTTCTGGTTTTTAGCCCCGTAGACCACGTTTGGAATCCGTGCGAGACCAATTGCCCCACTACACATAACACAAGGCTCAATGGTCACAAAAAGCGTACAATCGAGCAAACGCCAACTCTCTTCGCTCAAATTAGCATTCTCTATGGCCATAATTTCCGCATGCATGACTGCCCGTTGCAACTCCTCTCGCGCATTGTGTCCTCTCCCAATGATTTTTCCGTCCTTGACAATTACACAACCAATCGGGATTTCATCATGTTCTAAAGCAATTTCTGCCTCTTTTAAGGCCTCTCTCATAAAAGCTTCTTTTTCTTCAAGCGTGTAATTCATCTCTTCTCTCTTCCTAGCTATCAATTCTATCATTATACCATGTTTCTCAACACAAAAAAAGCCACCGAATTCGGTGACTTTATAGGGAGATTATTATGAAAAAGAAAAGTTTAGGATATTTGTTACAACAAGTTAGGAGGTCTTCTTGTAACTGTCTATAGTATACCCAACCTGTCTTAAACTAATCTTAAAAATCTCCTATGACCAAACACTTTCTAAAATATTAGTTTGTTCACGACCGGGACCTACTGAGAAAGTTGAGATACGAACACCAACCAACTCACTTACACGACGAACATAATTACGCGCATTCTCAGGAAGATCTTCCAAATTACGGACTCCAGTGATGTCTTCTGACCAACCTGGCAATTCCTCATAGATTGGCTTGCAGCGTTTCAACTGCTCAAGACTAGCAGGATAGTAATCAATACGTTGACCATCAAGATCATAGGCCACACAGATTTTCACAGTATCCAAACCACTCAAAACATCGATAGAGTTCAATGAAAGATTGGTAATCCCAGATACACGGCGGCTGTGACGCATCACAACTGAGTCAAACCAACCCACACGACGTGGACGACCAGTTGTTGTACCGTATTCATGACCTACTTCACGGATGCGATCTCCCACTTCATCAAATAATTCCGTTGGGAAAGGTCCGTCTCCTACACGACTTGTGTAGGCTTTACATACACCTACAACCTTGTCAATCTTACTTGGGCCAACACCAGACCCAATTGTCACACCACCAGCGACAGGGTTTGACGACGTAACAAATGGATACGTACCTTGGTCGATATCTAGCATAACACCTTGCGCACCTTCAAACAGCACACGTTTGCCATTATCAAGTGCATCGTTCAAGATAACGGATGTATCTGTCACGTATTGCTTGATTTGTTGACCATATTCATAATACTCTTCAAAAATATCATCAACTGAAATAGGGGTGCTATCATATAATTTTTCAAACAAACGATTCTTTTCCGCAAGATTGCGTTCCAAACGTTCACGGAAAATATCCTTATCCAAAAGATCCGCAATACGAATTCCAACACGAGCAGCCTTGTCCATATATGCTGGACCGATTCCCTTGATTGTAGTACCAATCTTATTGTCACCCTTAGCTTCTTCCTGCAAGCGATCCAACTCAATATGATAAGGCAAAATAACATGCGCACGATCAGAGATACGTAGATTATCAGTTGTCACACCTTCCTCATGAAGATAGCTCAACTCTTTCACAAGGGATTTTGGGTTCACGACCATTCCATTCCCAATAACAGAGATTTTTTCAGGAAAGAAAATTCCAGATGGAATCAAGTGCAACTTAAATTTCTTACCATCAATCACAATCGTGTGACCAGCATTATCACCACCTTGATAACGAGCAATTACCTCTGCATTAGCTGAAAGAAAATCTGTAATTTTCCCTTTACCTTCATCACCCCACTGGGTACCTACAACAACAACTGAAGTCATAATAAAATTCGTCTGAGCTACTAGGAGCTCGTCCTTTCTCATATACATGGCAGGAATTTCACCCGCAATTATATCTTACAATTTATTATAAGAAAAAAACACTATTTTATCAAGAAGAAACAGTAGAAAAGATTTGGAAATTCTTTCATTTCTGAATACCGAAGCCTTTGATTATAAGCTAATTCTATATTTTTTAAAAACTAACTACAACAATCGTTCGTAATTATGATATAGATGCTTCCTATTGGATAAGAGTTGTACCACCTTGCAGTAATTTCTCTAGATATAGACGATAAGCTGTTCTAAAGTGATATAGAGAAAAGTCCCTATCACTTTTAATTTTAAATCGGATTAAGTAATATAGTAAAAAACGAAGATGAAGTGATTCCCACTCTGAACAACTCTGGCCTAAAGAGGCATATTCTTGTTCAACTAATTTCAAAAAAACAAATGTTCGATCATAAAAATTTTGAAGCATATAAAAAATTCCTTTCTTATTATTAACACTAGTCTAACAAAAAAAGGAACTAAAAAAGCTTCAAATCCTGTAAAAGAAGAATTTAAAGCTAAACGAACTAAAAATAAAATAAAGAGGTAATTACAGATTTAAAAATTAAAATTTGAAATTTCAACAGTCCACCATATTTATAAATAAAAAAACGCTCAGTTGAACGTTTTGATTTATACTCCGCCAGTAGGACTCGAACCTACGACATCATGATTAACAGTCATGCGCTACTACCAACTGAGCTATGGCGGATAAAAGCTAAGCGACTTCCATATCTCACAGGGGGCAACCCCCAACTACTTCCGGCGTTCTAGGGCTTAACTGCTGTGTTCGGCATGGGTACAGGTGTATCTCCTAGGCTATCGTCACTTAACTCTGAGTAATACCTACTCAAAATTGAATATCTATCAAATACCAAGAAAACCTCACACTTCGTATTCTCAGTTACTTTGGATAAGTCCTCGAGCTATTAGTATTAGTCCGCTACATGTGTCGCCACACTTCCACTTCTAACCTATCTACCTGATCATCTCTCAGGGCTCTTACTGATATAAAATCATGGGAAATCTCATCTTGAGGTGGGTTTCACACTTAGATGCTTTCAGCGTTTATCCCTTCCCTACATAGCTACCCAGCGATGCCTTTGGCAAGACAACTGGTACACCAGCGGTAAGTCCACTCTGGTCCTCTCGTACTAGGAGCAGATCCTCTCAAATTTCCTACGCCCGCGACGGATAGGGACCGAACTGTCTCACGACGTTCTGAACCCAGCTCGCGTGCCGCTTTAATGGGCGAACAGCCCAACCCTTGGGACCGACTACAGCCCCAGGATGCGACGAGCCGACATCGAGGTGCCAAACCTCCCCGTCGATGTGAACTCTTGGGGGAGATAAGCCTGTTATCCCCAGGGTAGCTTTTATCCGTTGAGCGATGGCCCTTCCATACGGAACCACCGGATCACTAAGCCCGACTTTCGTCCCTGCTCGAGTTGTAGCTCTCGCAGTCAAGCTCCCTTATACCTTTACACTCTGCGAATGATTTCCAACCATTCTGAGGGAACCTTTGGGCGCCTCCGTTACCTTTTAGGAGGCGACCGCCCCAGTCAAACTGCCCGTCAGACACTGTCTCCGATAGGGATAACCTATCCGGGTTAGAGTGGCCATAACACAAGGGTAGTATCCCAACAACGTCTCCTTCGAAACTGGCGTCCCGATCTCATAGACTCCTACCTATCCTGTACATGTGGTACAGACACTCAATATCAAACTGCAGTAAAGCTCCATGGGGTCTTTCCGTCCTGTCGCGGGTAACCTGCATCTTCACAGGTACTAAAATTTCACCGAGTCTCTCGTTGAGACAGTGCCCAAATCATTACGCCTTTCGTGCGGGTCGGAACTTACCCGACAAGGAATTTCGCTACCTTAGGACCGTTATAGTTACGGCCGCCGTTTACTGGGGCTTCAATTCATACCTTCGCTTACGCTAAGCACTCCTCTTAACCTTCCAGCACCGGGCAGGCGTCACCCCCTATACATCATCTTACGATTTAGCAGAGAGCTGTGTTTTTGATAAACAGTTGCTTGGGCCTATTCACTGCGGCTGACCTAAAGTCAGCACCCCTTCTCCCGAAGTTACGGGGTCATTTTGCCGAGTTCCTTAACGAGAGTTCTCTCGCTCACCTGAGGCTACTCGCCTCGACTACCTGTGTCGGTTTGCGGTACGGGTAGAGTATGTTTAAACGCTAGAAGCTTTTCTTGGCAGTGTGACGTCACTAACTTCGCTACTAAACTTCGCTCCCCATCACAGCTCAATGTTATAGATATAAGCATTTGACTCATATCACACCTCACTGCTTAGACAGACACTTCCATTCGTCTGCTTTAGTTAGCCTACTGCGTCCCTCCATCACTACATACTCTAGTACAGGAATATCAACCTGTTGTCCATCGGATACACCTTTCGGTCTCTCCTTAGGTCCCGACTAACCCAGGGCGGACGAGCCTTCCCCTGGAAACCTTAGTCTTACGGTGGACAGGATTCTCACCTGTCTTTCGCTACTCATACCGGCATTCTCACTTCTATGCGTTCCAGCACTCCTCACGGTATACCTTCTTCACACATAGAACGCTCTCCTACCATACCTATAAAGGTATCCACAGCTTCGGTAAATTGTTTTAGCCCCGGTACATTTTCGGCGCAGGGTCACTCGACTAGTGAGCTATTACGCACTCTTTGAATGAATAGCTGCTTCTAAGCTAACATCCTAGTTGTCTGTGCAACCCCACATCCTTTTCCACTTAACAATTATTTTGGGACCTTAGCTGGTGGTCTGGGCTGTTTCCCTTTCGACTACGGATCTTAGCACTCGCAGTCTGACTGCCGACCATAATTCATTGGCATTCGGAGTTTATCTGAGATTGGTAATCCGGGATGGACCCCTCACCCAAACAGTGCTCTACCTCCAAGAATCTTGATGTCGACGCTAGCCCTAAAGCTATTTCGGAGAGAACCAGCTATCTCCAAGTTCGTTTGGAATTTCTCCGCTACCCACAAGTCATCCAAGCACTTTTCAACGTGCCCTGGTTCGGTCCTCCAGTGCGTCTTACCGCACCTTCAACCTGCTCATGGGTAGGTCACATGGTTTCGGGTCTACGACATGATACTAAGGCGCCCTATTCAGACTCGGTTTCCCTGCGGCTCCGTCTCTTCAACTTAACCTCGCATCATATCGTAACTCGCCGGTTCATTCTACAAAAGGCACGCTCTCACCCATTAACGGGCTCGAACTTGTTGTAGGCACACGGTTTCAGGTTCTATTTCACTCCCCTCCCGGGGTGCTTTTCACCTTTCCCTCACGGTACTGGTTCACTATCGGTCACTAGGGAGTATTTAGGGTTGGGAGATGGTCCTCCCAGATTCCGACGGGATTTCACGTGTCCCGCCGTACTCAGGATACTGCTAGGTACAAAGACTATTTTAAATACGAGGCTATTACTCTCTTTGGCTGATCTTCCCAAATCATTCTTCTATAATCTTTGAGTCCACATTGCAGTCCTACAACCCCGAAGAGTAAACTCTTCGGTTTGCCCTCCTGCCGTTTCGCTCGCCGCTACTAAGGCAATCGCTTTTGCTTTCTCTTCCTGCAGCTACTTAGATGTTTCAGTTCACTGCGTCTTCCTCCTCACATCCTTAACAGATGCGGGTAACAGGTAGTACCTGTTGGGTTCCCCCATTCGGAAATCCCTGGATCATCGCTTACTTACAGCTACCCAAGGCATATCGTCGTTTGTCACGTCCTTCTTCGGCTCCTAGTGCCAAGGCATCCACCGTGCGCCCTTATTAACTTAACCTTATTTTTTGACCTTTCAGTCATAAACTCTTTTAATACTACAGCGTTTCGGTTCATTTTCTTGTTACTATTTGATATAGATATTCAATTTTCAATGTGCATTACTTGGTGATCTCTCACCAATGGAGCCTAGCGGGATCGAACCGCTGACCTCCTGCGTGCAAAGCAGGCGCTCTCCCAGCTGAGCTAAGGCCCCACAAGACCTCTCAAGACTAAACAAGACCAATGTGCAGTTCCTTATCCTTAGAAAGGAGGTGATCCAGCCGCACCTTCCGATACGGCTACCTTGTTACGACTTCACCCCAATCATCTATCCCACCTTAGGCGGCTGGCTCCTAAAAGGTTACCTCACCGACTTCGGGTGTTACAAACTCTCGTGGTGTGACGGGCGGTGTGTACAAGGCCCGGGAACGTATTCACCGCGGCGTGCTGATCCGCGATTACTAGCGATTCCGACTTCATGTAGGCGAGTTGCAGCCTACAATCCGAACTGAGACTGGCTTTAAGAGATTAGCTTGCCGTCACCGGCTTGCGACTCGTTGTACCAGCCATTGTAGCACGTGTGTAGCCCAGGTCATAAGGGGCATGATGATTTGACGTCATCCCCACCTTCCTCCGGTTTATTACCGGCAGTCTCGCTAGAGTGCCCAACTGAATGATGGCAACTAACAATAGGGGTTGCGCTCGTTGCGGGACTTAACCCAACATCTCACGACACGAGCTGACGACAACCATGCACCACCTGTCACCTCTGTCCCGAAGGAAAACTCTATCTCTAGAGCGGTCAGAGGGATGTCAAGACCTGGTAAGGTTCTTCGCGTTGCTTCGAATTAAACCACATGCTCCACCGCTTGTGCGGGCCCCCGTCAATTCCTTTGAGTTTCAACCTTGCGGTCGTACTCCCCAGGCGGAGTGCTTAATGCGTTAGCTGCGGCACTAAACCCCGGAAAGGGTCTAACACCTAGCACTCATCGTTTACGGCGTGGACTACCAGGGTATCTAATCCTGTTTGCTCCCCACGCTTTCGAGCCTCAGCGTCAGTTACAAGCCAGAGAGCCGCTTTCGCCACCGGTGTTCCTCCATATATCTACGCATTTCACCGCTACACATGGAATTCCACTCTCCCCTCTTGCACTCAAGTTAAACAGTTTCCAAAGCGTACTATGGTTAAGCCACAGCCTTTAACTTCAGACTTATCTAACCGCCTGCGCTCGCTTTACGCCCAATAAATCCGGACAACGCTCGGGACCTACGTATTACCGCGGCTGCTGGCACGTAGTTAGCCGTCCCTTTCTGGTAAGATACCGTCACAGTGTGAACTTTCCACTCTCACACTCGTTCTTCTCTTACAACAGAGCTTTACGATCCGAAAACCTTCTTCACTCACGCGGCGTTGCTCGGTCAGACTTCCGTCCATTGCCGAAGATTCCCTACTGCTGCCTCCCGTAGGAGTCTGGGCCGTGTCTCAGTCCCAGTGTGGCCGATCACCCTCTCAGGTCGGCTATGTATCGTCGCCTTGGTGAGCCGTTACCTCACCAACTAGCTAATACAACGCAGGTCCATCTGGTAGTGATGCAATTGCACCTTTTAAGCAAATGTCATGCAACATCTACTCTTATGCGGTATTAGCTATCGTTTCCAATAGTTATCCCCCGCTACCAGGCAGGTTACCTACGCGTTACTCACCCGTTCGCAACTCATCCAGAGAAGCAAGCTCCTCCTTCAGCGTTCTACTTGCATGTATTAGGCACGCCGCCAGCGTTCGTCCTGAGCCAGGATCAAACTCTCATTAAAAGTTTGAGTTCTCACTCATTTCTGTCACTGACAGATTTATTGTTTTTTCATTGTTCAGTACTATAACCTCAGTTATAGTGCCCTGCACATTGGTTCGTCTTGTTCAGTTTTCAAAGGTCTTTGTCACTCATTCTCTCTCAAGCGACAACTATATTAGTATATCACAGCTACCTGTCTCTGTCAACAGATTTTTTAAACTTTTTTCAAGTTTTTTTAACCGCAATACACCATAGTCCGTACGGGATTCGAACCCGTGTTACCGCCGTGAAAAGGCGGTGTCTTAACCCCTTGACCAACGGACCTGAGCTTTTCAACTCTTTCTATTATACCTACTTTTTTACCTTTGTCAAGGACTTTTTTCAGTGAATTTAATTTTTTCTTTTCTTCACTAATTTAACCACTGCTTCTGTTCGTGCAGTGTGGGGAAACATATCGACCGACTGGATATACTTGAGATCATAGACTTTTACTAGTTTAACCAAATCTCGTGCCAAGGTTGAAACATTGCAGGATACATAGACCATTTTTTTTTGGAACATAGGTCAGAATGGTATCCAGTAGCTTATCATCTAAGCCTGTACGAGGAGGGTCAACTATCAATGCATCTGCTCGGTAGCCATCACATTAGAACATAAAAAGAGAGGTTGAACCTCTCTAAATTTATTTTTCTTCACTCATTTTTGATTTTACTTCATCATAAGATAGTGCATGGGATTCCTCTTCTACTGTCTCAGGCATTTTCCCTGTTTCGTAAAGAGATTTAATCTGTGTACTATCTAATGTTTCGTATTTCAACAATGCTTCTGCAATCAACTTATGAGTTTCACGATTTGATTGGATAATTTCAGCAGCTTTGTTTCGTGCCTCATTTAATAATGAACGAACTTCCTCATCAATCTCATAGGCTGTTTGCTCTGAAATTGATTTTTGAGGACTTTGTGCACCAAACATAGCATGATTACCTTCGTATTGAACTGGGCCAAGTTTTTCACTCATACCGTATTCAGTGACCATAGCACGCGCCATCTGTGTGGCTTGTTCAAAGTCATTTGAAGCTCCTGTAGTTTGGACATTAAAGATAATCTCTTCAGCTACACGACCACCCATCAAACCTGCTAATTGTTCTTTCATGTCTTCTTTGGATAGAAGCATTTGATCCTCTTTCGGAAGTGCAATCATGTAGCCACCTGCACGTCCACGTGGTACAATGGTAACTTTATGAACAACACGGGCATTTGACAAGACTAAACCAACAATGGTATGTCCAGCCTCATGATAAGCAACCAATTCACGTTCTCTTTGTGATACTGTTTTATCTTTCTTAGATGGTCCAGCAATCACTCTGTCCTCTGCCTCATCAATATCTGAAGCATCAATAATTGATTTGTTGCGACGAGCAGCAACTAAGGCCGCCTCATTTAGAACATTTTCCAAGTCAGCTCCCACAAAACCTGGAGTTTGTTGGGCAACTAATTTCAAATCAACATCTTCTGCTAGAGGTTTGTTTTTAGCGTGAACTTTCAAGATTGCTTCACGACCTTTAACATCAGGGCGACCAACCAAGACTTTTCTATCAAAACGTCCTGGGCGGAGAAGAGCTGGATCAAGGACATCTGAACGGTTTGTCGCAGCGATAACGATGATTCCTTCATTTCCCTCAAAACCATCCATTTCAATCAAGAGTTGGTTCAAGGTTTGTTCACGTTCATCATTTCCTCCACCGAGGCCGACACCACGTTGGCGACCAACAGCATCAATTTCATCGATAAAGATGATGGCTGGCGCTGCTTTTTTTGCATCCTCAAAAAGAGAACGAACGCGGCTTGCACCAACTCCGACAAACATTTCTACAAAGTCAGATCCTGAGATGCTAAAGAATGGAACTCCTGCTTCTCCAGCAACTGCCTTAGCAAGCAAAGTTTTACCTGTTCCCGGAGGACCCTCCAAAAGAACACCTGCTGGAATGCGGGCTCCAAGTTTTGTAAATCGTTTTGGATCTTTTAGGAATTCAACAACTTCTACTAATTCTTGTTTTTCTTCCTCGGCACCAGCAACATCTGAGAATCGTACCTTGATATCTTCTTTGTTAGCAGCTTTGGCTTTGCTACGTCCAAAACTCATTGGATTTCTACTATTGTTTCCTCCCATATTTCCCATCATAGAGAATAGGAAGAAGAAGAGAATAGCAAACGGCACAACAGAGACAAGGATATTGATCCACATACCGCTCGAACTCTCATGTTTAACCGTTACCTCCGCCTTATGTTCAGAAGCAAGTTTTTGCAATTCTGAAACTGTTGAATCAGACGGAAGAATAGTACTTGAGAATCTTTCTACTGTTGTAGCTGTAGGAGGGAAAAATTGAATTCCCGTTTCTTCTTTACCAGTCTTAGAATTTTTATAAACACCAGACACTTCAATGACGCTACCATTTGGCTGATAGGTTAATTCTTTTACATTGTCTGCTGTAATTTCTTTTACCAGTTCTGTATAGTTAATTTTTTCGCTTCGTCCAGTAGTATTTCCAGAGTAAAAATACTGGAATCCTGTCACTAGGAAGAAGATAATTAACAAGTAGAGAAATGGATTTCTAACTAAACCATTATTTTGTTTTTTCATTAAAGATAGATCTTTCTAATTTGAATAAACTTCTTCTTTCAATACTCCGACATAAGGAAGGTTACGATAATTTTCTTTATAATCTAGACCATAACCTACTACAAACTCATTTGGAATAGTAAAGCAAGTATAATCCGCTTCAATTTCAACAACACGTCCCTCTGGTTTATCCAACAAAGTCGCGATTTTAACAGAAGCTGCTTCTCTTTCAATAAACATATCTCGCAAATTTTTCAAGGTTTGACCTGTATCGATGATATCCTCTACAAATAAAACATGTCTTCCTTTGATATCTTGAGTCACGTCTTGCTTGATATTGATCACACCACTACTTGCTGTTCCACCATGGTAACTAGATACCATCATGAAGTCCATCTCGATATGCGTATCAATATGTTTGACCAATTCAGCCATAAAAGGAATCGATCCTTTCAAAATTCCAATAAGAATTGGATTTTTCCCCTCATACTCTTTTGTTAGTTGTTCACCTAGCTTTTTAGCTGCTTCTGTAATTTCATCATGTGAAACGAGGATTTTTTTAATATCGTGTTCTAACATCTTTTTACCTATCTATTTTTTCTATATAAATTACAGTGTTCATTATATCATTTTTCGTGTTTTTACTCAAATCACTGGTCGCAATTCCTAAAATTGAGACAATTTCTCCAAATTGCTCAATAATAGGGGTTGTTTTTCGTTTTTCAATAGGGATTTTTAAATCTATAAATAAGCGTCTCAGTTTCTTTCGATGACCATTTAGGATAATAACATCGCCAGGTTTTCGACATCTAATATGTACAGATGTTTCCCGTGAAACCGTTACTTTTTGAACAAAATCCCCTTCAATAGGGATGCCAAAGGAAAATAAATAGCCCATATATCGAACTTGATTTTGATAGTGTAACACAAGTTCATCTTCCTTTTCATCGGCCTGTGGACTGATTTTGCAAACTCGAAAATTCTGATACTCTTTTATCAATTCATAGCCATTTTTAAGAGAATGACGATACTGGCTTTTAGTTTCTAAAATCTGTCGAACTTCAGCAAACTGAGCCTTTGTCAGATTTAAGTCTGGAAATTGATTAAGATAGTTCTGGAGCAAGATTCCTTGAGTTTGTTGAGAGTATGAAAATAGCTCATTCAAATCTTCCACATCAATTTGTTTAGAAAGCTCCGTTATGGCTACTTGGTAATCTGAAATCTCCCTTCCTAAATCTAAAAGGGCAGATTTAAGGCGAGGATTTTCTTTTTCAAGTTCTGGTAAATACCTATTCCGAATGCGATTGCGAAAATAGGTACTTTCCTGATTTGTTTGATCTTCGAAATGAGCAATTGGTAGAAAATCCTTTTTATGAAAACTCAACAAGGGACGGATGATTTCAATTCCATCAACTACTTGACTTTCTTTTATTCCTGTTAAATGACGTAGTCGACTACCTCGAATTAAGCGCATCAAAATCGTTTCAACCTGATCATCTGCATGGTGGGCAGTAACCAAGGCAATTGCTCCAACCTCTTTCATGATTTTCCTAAAAAAATCATAACGAAACTCTCGAGCACGCGCTTCTGAAAAGTCTCCTGAAAAGCTTGTGATATAAATAGGAAGTTCAGCTGCATCAGCTAACTTCCTTAGTTCATTTTCCTCCCAGTCAGACTCACTTCTCTGCTTGTGATTGACATGTGCTAAAATCAACTCAATTTCCAACTCTTTTTGGTAAGTAGACAATAGCTGGAATAAAAACATTGAATCCAGTCCACCAGATAAAGCTAACACGACTTTAGAATGTTTTTTGAAATGCTCTTTTCGGAGAAAATGATTTAAAAAATCCCGTTCCCTCATTTTAGAACCTCATAGACCTCCTTAGCTATCTTAGCAATAGTGTAATAATCAGAATTTTTGGTGAAAATAGAAAGAACGAAAGGAGAATCCGTATAGACAATGGCAGTGTCATGTTTATACTCGTCGGCATCTCCAATTTTATGAGCTACCTTAACCGAAACACCTTTTGCAATTCTTTGATTGTCAAAATCAGTCTTGCTTAGAGACTCTAGGACAAAACCATTCTGATTATAAATAGCTTCCATGACCTTTCCAGCCATTTTTGAAGAAGTCAATTTATCATTCACATCCCAATCTTCACCCATAATGGTGGACATTTTTTCTTTAAAAGCCCCGTCAGATTGATTGGTCACATAATAACCTAAAATATTATGAGCAACATTATCAGACTCTTTTGTTACCTTGGTAATTAACTGTTTGAGACTGTAATCTTTGCTGTCTTCTTTTTTAGGTAAACTACCACTACCTTCTGGTTTATAGGAGCCAGGAAAGCTATTTACTTCGGGGATATACTTGAAGCTACTGTCCAGCGTATAGTCGCCTTGATTTATCTTGTCCTGAGCATAATAAAGGTAGGCCAGTTTCAAGATACTGGCTGCATAGAGTTTGTTGTCTTCATTCACCCCAGCATCTTTACCTGTACTCAGCTGTTTAACATAAATAGAGTAATTTTCATTCTGATAGTTGTTTGATAAGATTTCTTGAACCTTCTGGATGCGATTATCTTCTTCTGAAACGAACTCTTTTGATACCCACCCAACTTGATCAATATGAAGTAATTCTTGTCCCTCAGCAAAGAGGGTTCTATCCACTGTTACGCGTTGATAAGGAGAGAGGGATGAAGAAATTTCTTTAGCATCATAGGGGCTGTTATAGATAACAAACCCTGGTTCCAACCATACTTGTCTATTTTGAGTTTGAACTTGACTTTGATCATAGACTAAACGCTTATCTGCAAGGATAAACTGGTGATTATCTAGTTTAAAAACAGGAACACCTTGTCTATTCAAACGCCATTCTATGATTTTAAAGGTGTTTTCAGGAGTCAATTTACCAGACTCCCTGACAAGATCCTCATTAGCATAGACTGCTGTTTCTCCGTATACCATTGGGGATTCCAGAGTTTCTTTATAGTAGAATCCATAATCAGACTCAGTTAGATAATAAATTTCTTGCGAAGAGTAAGGAAGCTGTTTTTCTGTGCTAACTACTCTTGAAGTTATGATAAAAGCAGGTAGCAATAAAACTACTAAGAACTTACGCATTCTTCTCTTCCCTTTCTTCTTGTAATCGTAATAAATGGTTTTTAGCTGCCAATTCCTCTAATTTTTCATCTGACAAACTTAAAAATTGCTCAACAACTTCCAATAAATTTTCCATGACATTACCTCGGAAGCAAATCAGGAATTGTGTAAATTGCTTCTCGTTTCTTTGAGTAATAGTACTTGGCGCGTGCATATTTTGCTACATAGTCTTCATCTTTCAACTTTGCAGCAAAGGCGGATTCCTTATCCTTTTCATCACTAAGAGTTTGGTACTGCTCTTTCAACTCTGTTAATTGCTGACGACGTTGCAGTAACTGATCATAGCTTTGAGCCAAGTTATAAGTTGGTAAAATAAACAACAAGATCATCAAAATAAGGACCCAACCCATAAAACGATTTCGTTTTTGTCTCTCCTTCATCAGGTAACGACGACGTTGATGTTCATTTTGAATAAAAGAATTATTCATCTGTACAATATTTTTAGACATTTTCTTCTACCCGTGTTTCACTGAGAATTTCATACATGCCTGCTGCGTCTTCTTTTTTTGTACTATCTTTCATTTCTAGTACTTTAACAAGCAACAACTTATTTCCAAAGCGAATTTCAACTTGGTCATCAACTTTCAAATCCGTTGAACTTTTGGCCAAGATTCCGTTCACCTTGATTCTACCTTTATCTGCTACTTCTTTTGCGACTGTGCGGCGCTTAATAATTCGTGATACTTTTAAATACTTGTCTAATCTCATTTTTATTACCTCAAATTATTATTGTACCATTTTTATCCTTTTTATAGAAGAAAAATGTTAAATGGGATTTGCTTCCTTTGATTCTTTTATCTCTAATAAACTTTCTCCAAAAATCAGCAAACCTTCTAAAATTTCATAATCCTTCTTGTTTCGGACATCGAATACAACTTCCATTAATCCCTTATTCTCAGCTATGGCTGCTTTTAAGTTCGTTGCGGATAAAGCTTTAAAATAATCTTGAGCCAAGAATAGTCGTTGAGTGACTTTTTCAAATTGAACTGTAATCTTATTTTCTTTTCTTTCCACACGTTCTACAAATACCTTGTCAAAATATGACTTGACCAAACCAATCTCTAAAAGATATGCTACTACATCTGGGTATTCTCCAAAACGATCCATCAATTCTTCTTGTAGTTCTTCATAGTTTACACGATTGTCAATTTGACGAATTTTCTTGTAAATTTCAATCTTATGTCGTTGATCAGAAATATAAGTGTCAGGAAGATAGGCGTCGATTTGTAAAATCAACTCAGCATTTCCTTTGATTCTTTTATTCCCATTACCGTTCCGTTTAGCGATAGCTTCCTCTAATAACTGTGAATACAATTCAAAACCAACAGAATCAATGAAACCAGACTGCGATTTTCCTAGGAGATTTCCTGCTCCACGAATCGAAAGATCTCGCATCGCAATCTTAAATCCTGAGCCTAATTCTGTAAATCCCTTAATCGCTTCTAATCTCTTTTCAGAGACTTCACTGATTGATTTTTCTGGACGATACATGAGATAGGCATAAGCAATACGATTACTACGACCGACTCTTCCTCTTAATTGATACAAGGTTGACAAACCCATATGGTCTGCATTTTCAATAAATAAGGTATTGGCATTTGGAATATCTACCCCTGTCTCAATAATAGTAGTCGTCACCAAAATATCATACTGACCTTCAATGAAATCAAGTAGAGTATTTTCCAACTGAATTTCACTCATTTGTCCATGAACATATCCAATCGAAGCCTCTGGAATCAACTCCTGTAATTCTGAAACCTTCTTATCAATAGTGTCAACTTTGTTGTAAAGATAGTAAACTTGACCTCCACGCTCCATTTCACGCAAGACAGCATCACGAATGACACTATCATTCTTCTCTAATACATAGGTTTGAACAGGATAGCGATTGGTTGGAGGAGTTTCAATAACAGACAAGTCTCTGATTCCTAGCATAGACATATGAAGAGTACGAGGAATCGGCGTTGCTGTCAAGGTTAGAACATCCACTTGTTTTTTCAGTTCTTTCAAAGTTTCCTTATGCTTAACACCGAATCGTTGTTCCTCATCAATAATCATCAAGCCCAAATCAGAAAACACAACATCTTTTGACAAAACACGATGCGTTCCAATCAAAATATCGACTTGACCATTCTTTAGTTTTTCAAGTGTTTCTGCCTGCTCTTTTTTACTTCTAAAGCGACTCAACACATCAATATTAACAGCAAAATTTTGGAATCGTTCCTTAAAATTCGTATAGTGCTGTTGCGCTAAAACCGTCGTTGGAACTAGAACGACAACCTGTTTGTGATCATTGACTGCCTTAAAAGCAGCACGCATTGCAACTTCAGTCTTTCCAAAACCAACATCCCCAACTAAAAGTCGATCCATGGGATGAGAATCCTGCATATCTCTCTTAATTTCCTCAATACTACGAAGTTGATCATCCGTTTCAACATAAGGGAAAGCATCATCAAAAGCATGTTGCTCATCATCATCAGTTGAAAAAGCAAAGCCTTTCAATTGACTGCGTTCAGAATAGAGTTTGATTAAATCGTCAGCTATATCCTCCACCTGGCTCTTAACTTTTTGCTTGGCTTTTTTAAAATGACCATCATTTAATTTATTAAGTTTTGGAGGTTTCCCATCACTTGAAACATATTTAGACAGTAACTGAATCTGCTCTACTGGGATGGAGATTTGGTCACCATTTTGATACTGTACACTGACATAATCACGGTGAATACCTTGGATTTCAATTGTTTCGATTCCTAAATATTGACCAATTCCATGGATATGGTGAACAACGTAGTCCCCTTTTTCAAGTTCATTATAATCTTTTAATCGCTCTGCGTTTGAAGCATGTTGTCTTCGAAAACGACGTTTTAATTTCTTTTGAAAAATCTCATGTTCAGTAATCAAGAGAATTTTTTCATCTACAAAATGAAAACCATGTCTTAGATTACCCTCAATCAAGTTTACAGATTCTTTACAGATACTTGACTTATCTCTGGAATCCAATTTGATCTGATATTCCTCTAAAACATCCTCCAACGTCTTACTTCCCATTGAATTGCTAGACTGCAAAACAATGGTGTAGTCCATTTTTTTGTATCGCTCAATTTCTTCTTTAAGAAAAGAAAACTGATTGAAAAACTCCTGCATAGGGTATTGATTAAATTGATAAATGTGATCAAACTTAAGATTTCCTAAGCCCTTTTGCAGATTGGAGAAAAAGGTAACTGGACTTTGTTTTTTATAGGTTTGCTCTGTATCTGCAAAATACTGCATCCCAGAAAATGATTTGCCATTCTGTAAATCTTCTGTAAAGTATTGCGCTAATTCTCTTTCAAAGGCTTCATACTGATTCATCAATTTTTGATAGTCATCAAAGAATACTGGTGTATCTTTTTCAATATAATCAAATACAGTCCATGTTTTATCATAACATAAGGACAAAAACTTTCGACTATCTGAATGTACTTGTTTTTGATGAAAACTTGACAAAATTTCTTCTAGATAGGATTTCAAAATTGGCGATAGAGTCTTCGAAATTTGCTTTTCTAAAGCTGACTGACCTCGTTGATAATCCTTTTCTCTCAAAAGTATGTCGCTAGCTGGAAAGATAGTGAGGTTTGTCTGATTTTCTTTCGATAATTGTGTTTCAACTTCAAAAGTACGAATACCATCTACTTCATCGCCAAAAAACTCGATTCGGAAAGGTTCTAACTGAGACATCTCAAAAATATCTAAAATGTCTCCTCGAATACTAAACTCACCTTGTGTCTGTACTTGAGTAACTTTTCGATATCCAATTTCCTTTAACCGGTGAAGTAGCTCGTGTTGGTCATATTCTTCGCCAACTGCAATTTTTATAGTACTTTCTTTAAATCTAGTCGGAGAGGGTAAAATTAACCGACTCGCTGCGATATTACAAACTAAAATCCCTTTCTTAGACGGATCACTCAAAAAACGCAAGGCCTCAACCCGCGAAATGATTTTTTCTTGCGAAGACATCAAAAACTCTACCATAGGAGAGTCATCAACCAAAAATGGATAGACAAGTTCCTCTCCTAAGAGAGAAAGAAGATCACTGATAATTCGTTCTGCTTCACCATAAGTCGAGGTCAGTAACACAATCTTATTTTCTTTTTCTAGGCTGCTTGCAATTGCAAGAGCCTTGGTAGACGTTGATAAACCAAGTATTAGTTGTCTTTTCTTATCTATCAGATTTTGATGCCATTTTTTTATCTGATCATTTTCTGAGAATAAATCTAATAAAGTCACCATTTAGCCGTTATACCTCTGCATTGTTTTCTCAAAGTTTTTCTCTTGGAAATAGTAGTTTACAGCATCGTCAACCTTGTCAATAGACTGTAAAATCCCCACATAGTCATCCTGATCAAACTTACTTAAAACATGGTGAACCACTGACGTGCCTTTTTTAGGTCTTCCAATACCTATTTTAATACGGTTAAATACCTGAGTCCCTATATGTTGAATAATAGACTTGATACCATTATGCCCACCTGCTGAGCCCTTTGCTCTTAAACGAATTTTCCCAACTTCCATGTCAAGATCGTCGTAAATAACGAGTAAATCTTCAATATCCAAACCATAGTAAGTCAATAAAGCATGAACCGCTTTTCCACTTTCATTCATAAATGTTGTTGGTTTGACCAGATAAATTTTTTCTCCATTGAGGAAAAAAGATGCTAGGTCAGCTTGAAATATCTTGTCATGTGTAAAGGTAACATTTTGTTTTTTGACCAATTGGTCAATCAACATAAATCCAACGTTGTGCTTGGTTTCAAAATATTTTTCCCCTGGATTTCCTAATCCAACAAGTAATTTAGTCATTTATTTTCCTTTCAAAAGCCAAAAGGGTTGGAATTTTTTTCCAACCTAATTGACACTATTTATTAAATGTTATTAAACGTTAAAGCGGAATTCCATGATATCGCCATCTTGAACGATATATTCTTTTCCTTCTTCACGTAAGCGTCCAGCTTCTTTTACAGCCTTTTCAGATCCGTATTTCACTAGATCCTCATATGACATGGTTACCGCACGAATGAAACCTTTTTCAAAGTCTGAGTGGATAATACCAGCTGCTTGAGGAGCTTTCATCCCTCTCTTAAAGGTCCAAGCACGGACTTCTTTTTCACCAGCTGTAAAGTAAGTTCCGAGTCCTAGTAGATGGTAAGCAGCTCGAGTCAACTTATCAACACCTGATTCTGTCAAGCCAAGTGCTTCAAGAAACTCTTGCTTATCTTCATCATCTAACTCAGAAATTTCTTCTTCAGCACGCGCGGAAATAACAACTACCTCTGCATTTTCTGTCGCTGCAAATTCTCGAATTTGTTTAACATAGTCTATAGAATCTGGATCTGAAACGACATCCTCATCCACATTAGCAACATAAAGAACTGGTTTAGTGGTTAAAAGGAAGAGACCTTTGACAACCTTTTGTTCCTCATCTGTAAATTCAATAGTTCGAGCTGATTTTCCATCCTCAAGGACTGGTTTAATCTTTTGAAGAACGTTAAACTCTGCTACTGATTCTTTATCTTTTTGCGTACGTGCCATCTTTTCTACACGCGCGTAGCGTTTATTAACTGATTCTAAGTCAGCAAGAATCAATTCTAGGTTAATGGTATCAATATCTGCAAGTGGATCCACAAAGGCGTCTTCACGTCCTTGCTCGCGCATCACATTTTCATCATCAAAAGCACGAACTACGTGAACAATCGCGTCTACTTCACGGATATTGGCCAAGAATTTATTACCTAGACCTTCTCCTTTTGAAGCTCCTTTTACAATCCCTGCAATATCTGTAAACTCAAAGGTTGTTGGAACTGTCTTTTTAGGAGTAATCATTTCCGTTAGTTTTTGTAGGCGTTCATCTGGAACTTCCACCATCCCAACGTTTGGATCAATAGTCGCAAATGGGTAGTTTGCCGCCTCTGCTCCTGCTTTTGTAATTGCATTAAAAAGGGTTGATTTACCAACGTTTGGCAAACCAACGATACCTGCTGTTAAAGCCATAGTTTCTCATTCTCCGTTCTCATTTCAATCCCTAACATTATAACACAAAAAGGGAAAACTTGCTAACCCTCTAACTAAGGGTTCTTAGTCAATAATCTTATTCATTTTTCGTTCAAAATCATAGCGACTCATCATAACAAGGTGGTCACAATTGCTACATTTGATTTTGATATCTGCCCCTACGCGTGTAATTTCCCAACGATTAGCTTTTTTACCTGTTGATTTAATTGTGCAAGCATGTGGTTTTTTCATCTCAACAAAATTTCCAACTTGATACATACTACTCTCCTTTTCTGTTTTGATTATATCATAAAAGAGGCGAGCCAGGCTCAACCTCTTTCACTTAATTTGTTCGAACTGGTGTGATAAGCTGCATGAAATCTTCGTCAGTATCTGCTGGCACAAGAGTAAATGGACGAACTGCTGAGATAAAGCTAATGGTCACCTTCTCGCTATTTAAAGCCTTGAGGGAATCAATCAAGTAAGTTGGGTTAAAACTAATAGTCAAATCATCACCAGTCACATGCTCCGTATCGATTTCTTCGTTTACTTTACCAACTTCTGGAGAGTGAACATGGGCGCTAACAACTCCACCTTTAATTTCAAGTTTCACAGTACCATTTTGAGTCGCACTTGATAAGAGACGTGCACGCTCCATAGATTGACGCAAATTAACCACATCAAAAGTAATTGTAGTGTTAAAGTCTGTTGGAATCAAGCGATCTGTATCAGGATAATTACCTTCTAGGAGACGAGTGTAGAAGCTAATATTTTCGCTTCTAAAGAGGATTTGATTATTTGCAAAGAAAATCTCTACAGTTTCAATATCATCTGTAAATACCGCTGAAAATTCGCGGAGAGAGCGGCTAGGAATCACCACATCGAAATCATCTCCATTTTTTTCAAGAGTCAATTTCTTCTGGCTAAGGCGGTGTGAGTCTGTCGCAACTGTTTTTAGTTCCTTGTGTTGGCTCAATACGAAGTGGACACCTGTTAAGATGGGACGACTTTCTTGCGTACTTGCAGCAAATGCTGTTTCATTGATAATTTTCTTGAGTAGTTTTGTTTCAAGAACCAAAGGTGTGCTAGCTGAAATTTCTTGGATACGAGGATACTGTTCGCTATCTTTTCCTTTTAGAGTAATTTCTGATTTACCACTTGTTAAGACAATTTGTTTTTGTTCAATCTCTTTGAAATCTAGCGTTACATCTGGAAGACTGGATACAACATTGATAAAGAAAGAAGCTTCAAGAAGAATCGAACCCAGAGAAGTTATCAAGAGACCAGCATCTTCATTCTTTTGAGAAATGAAATTTTCAATAGAAATTTGACCGTTTGATCCAATTAAAGTAATTCCTTCATTGGTAACGTCAATTTTGATTGTTGATAAAATTGGAATAGCATTTTTAGAGCTGATTGCTCGTTTTGTAGTATTTAAGGCTTGTAGAAATATATTTTTATTAATTGAAAAATGAATCATGGATTCTCCTTTATTTATTTTTAGTATTAGAAAGTTAATAGTAATAATAGAGTGTGTGAATTCTGTGGAAAACTGAGTGCTATTTAGTAAACTTAAGCTTCTAAGCTTGTTTAAAAAATGTGGATAAAAAAGATAAGAAAGGAAAACTTATCCACAAG